>DAOTYM010000406.1:0-1683 GCA_034434775.1 Anaerolineae bacterium
GTCCCGCGCCGCGAACTCCGTGAGGTAGGGGTCTTCGTAGTAGAGGCGGCTCCTTTCGGCCACGGTGTGCCTCCCCCTGGCTACAGGATGAGCATCGCGTCCCCGAAGGAGAAGAAGCGGTACCGCATCTCCACCGCCTGGCGGTAGGCCCGCAGGATGAGGTCCCGCCCGGCGAAGGCCGAGACCAGCATGAGCAGGGTGGACCGCGGCAGGTGGAAGTTGGTGATCAGGGCATCCACCACCCGGAACTGGTAGCCGGGGTAGATGAAGAGGTCCGTCGGACCCTCAAAGGCGGCCACGCGGGCGAGGGGACAGGCCCCTCCCTCTTGGCAGGCCTGGGCTGCGCTCTCCAGCACCCGCACCACCGTCGTCCCCACGGCGATGACGCGCCGGCCCTCCAGGTGGGCCTGGTTCACGGCTTGGGCCGTCTCCGGGGGCAGGCGGCAGAACTCGGTGTGGATCTGGTGGTCCTCCACCTCCTCCTCGGTGACCGGCCGGAAGGTGTCCAGGCCGATGTCCAAGGTGAGGAAAGCGAACTCCACGCCCATCTCCCGCAGGCGGAGCAGGAGTTCGGGGGTGAAGTGCAGGCCCGCGGTGGGCGCGGCCACGGAGCCCGCCACCCGTGCGTAGATGGTCTGGTAGCGCTCTGGGTCCTCCAGGGGCTCGTGGATGTAGGGGGGCAAGGGCACGACGCCCAGGCGGTCCAGCAGCGGCTCCACTGGCCTCTCAAAGCGGACCACGCGCCCGCTCTCCCCCGCCTCCTCCACGACTTCCGCTTCCAGGGCGAGGCCCCCTCCGTCGGCAAAGCGGAGCCGGGTGCCGGGGCGCACCCGCTTGCCGCCCACCAGCGCCTCCCAGGTCTGCTCGTCCCGCTTCCTCAGGAGGAGGAGTTCCACCCGGCCCCCCGTGGGCACCTTGTGGCCCAGGAGGCGCGCCGGGATGACCCGCGTCTCGTTGAAGACCAGCAGGTCCCCGGCTCGCAGGTAATCCCCGACCTCCCGGAAGTGCCGGTGGGCGATCGCCCCCGTGCGGCGGTCCACCACCATGAGCCGCGAGGCATCCCGCGGCTCCACCGGCTTCTGGGCGATGAGGTCCTTGGGAAGTTCGTAGTCAAAGAGGGCCGTCTTCATCCCCGGTTCCACGTCCACCCCTTCGCCGCGTCCCCCTGCGCCTACCTGGGCCCCAGGAAGCGCAGGACGATGTTGAGCACCACCGTGAGGAGCAGGCTCAGGACCAACATGGTGACGAGGGGGAAATAACAGGAGAACCCCTCCCGCTCAATGCGGATGTCCCCTGGAAGGCGTCCCAGGTAGGGGACCTTCCCCGCCAGGAGGAACCCTGCTCCCACCAGGCACAGGATCAACCCCATCAGGATCAACATGCGGCCGAGGGCGTTCCATTCCATCGCCAAGTCCCCCTCCGGTCTCGGTTCAGGGTTGGAAGAGAGCGCCCTGTTCTGGGCGAGGCGCGTAGGGCAGGCCCAGGTGCTCGTAGGCCAGCCGGGTAGCCACCCGGCCCCGCGGTGTCCGCTCCAGGAAGCCCCTCTGGAGGAGGTAGGGCTCCACCACGTCCATCAGCGTGTCGGCCTCCTCGGAGAGGGCCGCGGCCAGGGTGTCCAGCCCCACGGGCCCGCCGTCAAACTTCTCAATGAGGACGTGCAGCAGTTTGCGGTCCAGGTCGTCC
>DAOTYM010000407.1:0-7433 GCA_034434775.1 Anaerolineae bacterium
GGCCGTCCAGGCCCACTTCTATCTCGTCGTCGTGCCAGGGGTCGGTGCTGTCGGTCACCACGCGGTCGTCGGTGACGCGGATGGCCAGGTAGAGGGTGTTCGGGTCCCACCCGGCCTGGAGCACGGCGCTGGCGTCGTTCGGCGTAGGCACGATGCGGTCGGCCACGTAGGCCGCGGTGTAGCGGTTGAGGACCACCTCTCCCCCCTCCGGCCAGTCGGAGAGGTCCCCATCAATGGCCGGGGGCGAGGCCAGGGCCCGCGCTTCTACCAGGCGGGTCGGGAGCCCGCTGAAGCGCAGGTGCCCGTACTGGACGGAACTGTCGGCCGTGCTCTGGCCCCTCCAGACCAGGTACGCGTTGGAGGCGGGATCGCCATCGCGATCCCGCAGGCCGAAGTTGATGCCGATGACGGAGCCGCTGGGCGGCGTGGCGGCGAAGAGGACGCTGTGGGGGATGCGCACCTCTATCGTGTAGCCGTCCTGGCGCACGGCCGTGGCCACTGAGACGCCCGCCGGGGCCGCGCCTCCCCGGTTGAAGATGCGGCCCCCGGCGGTGATGACGAACTGGAAGTCATCGTCGCGGTACCCGATGTGGTCGTGGCGGGCGTCCAGGCCGATCTCCACGGCGTCGTCCTGCGCCGGGTCGCCCGTGGAGGCCAGGGGGTGGTCGTCGGTCACGTCAAAGGCCAGGTAGAGGGCCTGGGCGTCCCAGCCAGCGTAGACCTGCGCCGAGACGTCGCTGGAGGGGGGCCGGGGCGAGGCGTCCACATAACGGGCCGTGTCGCTGTTGAGGGTGAGGCCCGGCGGGACGGTCCACTCGGCCAGGTTCCCGTCCACGGTGGGAGCCACCGGGAGGCCGTGGGCGGCGAGGGCGCGCAACGCAGCGTGGTGCAGGTGGGCCGAGACTTTGCCGTTGGGCACGAAGTGGTCCGCCCGCCAGAGGGCCAGGAAGTCCTCGTGCAGGGGGTTGTGGACGACGAAAGGCTGGGCCTCGCGCGGGCCGCCCTGGGTGAGAAGGAAGGCGTCGCTGGCCGGGTATCCCTGCCCGCTGAGGGCCTGGGCGTAGATGTCGCCGTCCTGCCAGAGGAGGAGGAACTGGTCCTCCCCGGGCGAGTAAGCGAGGGCCAGGTCCCTGGCCTTGCTGTAGAGGAGGCGGGTTTCCTCTGCCGCGGGCGTGCCATCCGAGGAGAGGAGGCGGCCGTAGGCCTGGGGGTCTCCCCCGGCCCTCTGGTCCTCCCAGGCGACGAAGAACCGCCCCGAAGCGGCTGGGGCCACGGCCGGGTTCGCCTGGAGCCCGGAGGCGTTGCACACGGTGGCCTGCGTCCCCACCGGGAGGCCGTCGCTCCCCACTGCCCGCGCGACGATGTCCCCTCCGGAGGCCCAGGCGACCAGGAACCGGCCTCCCGAGGCCGCCACTTCAGGGGTCTGCCCGTACCCCAGGAGCACCGGTTCCCTCACTGGGGCGCCCGAGGCATCCAGAGGGACGGCCCACACCGCCCCATCGCCCCAGGTGGACCAGGCGGCCAGGCTCACCCCCAGGTCTGGGGCGTGGGCCAGGGCTGGAGGGCCGGGCTGAGCCCCCTCTGGCGAGAGGGGGACCGGCGTGCCCAGGGGGGCACCCGTTCCATCTAGGAGTGAGGCCAGGATGCGCTGCGCCCCGTCGGGGGACGCCTCCAGCCAGGCGAGGAGGTACCGGTCCCCTTGAGGCAGGTGGACCAGGCGGGGCCAGGCCTGGCTTGCCTGGCCGCTCCCGAAGAGGGGGGTGGCAGGGCCGGCCACCGTGCCGTCGGCGGCGATGTGGGCCCGCCACAGGCGGTATCCCCACGGCGTGCCGATGGAGGGACCATCCTGCTGGCTCCAGACGGCCAGGTGCTCGTTGCGGGCAGCGTTGTAGGCCGCGGCGGGGAAGGCCGCGTTCCCCGTGTTGGGGGAAAGGCCCACGGTGGGGTCCGGCAAGGCTGGGTTGGTGGCCGAGGACAGGGTGGGCCTGGTGAAGGGCGGGGCCCCTGCCGTGCTCCCCTGGGGCCGCAGGAGGACCATGTGGAACTGGTCGTCGTCGTCCCCGGGGCCGCCGCTGAAGAGGCGGAGGTCGTTCCCCCCGGGCAGCCGGTTGCCGAAGTAGGCGTCGGGGAGGGGGATGGTGGCCGTGAGCCAGGTCTCGGTGCCCCACTTGGGCACGGGCGGGGCCGCCTTGCCCGCGGCGTCTGCCGCATCGTACTCCAGCCACCAGCGCGCGCCGGGGGATGTGCCGTCGTAGTAGATGACCAGGGCCTCTTTGGGCGCGGGCGTGGCCCGCTGGTAGCGGTCGTCCACGTTCAGGTAGAAGTAGTGTTGCCCGCGGGCCCGGTCCGTGGAGAGGGTGAAGAACCCCTCCGGCCGCAGGCTCCCTGGCGGGAGGTTGCCGGACCGCACCGGCTGCCCGTCGGGCTGGCTGAGGTCGTGGTACAGGTAGAACTCGTAACTGGTGGAATCGGGGCAGAGGGGCCACCCCGGCGCGTTGAGGGAAGTGCGGAAGGCCACCCACACCCCCGGAGTGCCGGCGATGTTGCCCCCGGCGAAGGGGGCATACTCGTTGACGAAGCGGGTCACGTCCACAAGTTCGGTGGGGGTGACCACGTCGGTCAGGCCGTGCATGAGGGAGTAGCCCTTGTCCAGGCCGTTGAGGTAGGCCCAGTAGGTATCCCAGTAGTAGTACCACCAGGAGAACTCCGCGGCGAAGGTGGCCGTGTGGCTGTACCAGAGGGGGACCACCCAGTCGGCCCCGTAGATGCTTCCTGGGGGGTTGCACACGCCGCCCGCGCCGCCGCCGGTCTCGTCCCCCCGCTTTAGGCCCGTGAACTTCAGGCCGCACCTCTTGGAGATGGCGTAGGGGATGAGAGTTTCCTTCTCGTACTGGGCGTTGAGGTAATAGCCGGAGAACATGTAGAAGACGGGCGTCCGCTGGAAGGCCTGGGTGTAGGTGTCAATCAGGAACTTGACGTAGGCGATCCAGGCTTCTTGGGTGACCTTGGTCTGGTAGGCCAGCCAGACCGGGTGGGGGGAGCCGTCGGGGAGGCGGCGCAGCCACACGCCGGGCTCGCCTTCCGCGCCCACGTCAATCTCAATGAAACTGATGTCCGGGTGGCCATCGTACTTCGCTGCCAGGGCCTGGACCATCTCGGCGATGGCGGCCTGGACCTGGGGGTTGGCGTAGTTGAGGTAGGGCTGGCCCTCGCACCAGACCGGGTCGTAGGCGTCCGTCAGGGCCCAGGCGGGGGTGGTGGAGCCCAGGAGCGCGCTCAGGACGATGCCGAAGACGACCTTCTTGCCGTTGGGCTGGGAGGGGTCGGAGGTCTTGCGGGTCTCCCGGGCGATCCAGGCATCTATTTCGTCCCAGACGAAGGTGCCGCGCTCGGGCTCCACGGACCTCCAGGTGAAGCGCATGTGGCCCCCGCGGATGTGGGGGTAGGCCGTGCCGTCGGCCAGGCCGGCGGCTCCAGCACGGTCGTACCCGGCGTAGACGCCCGGGACGTAGGGGAGCGGCGGAGCGGCTTCTGCCCCCTGGGCGAAGGAGGCGAGGAGCAGGACCAGCCCCAAGAGGAGGGCCGCGATCAGCACGGTCCAGAGCCAGGGGCCGCGGCTCGGGCCAGGGAGCACCCGTTCCCGATCTGGTCGTGTCCGACGTGGCGTGGGTGTGTCCAAGGCGGGCCTTCCTGCGAGAAGGATGGGGGGCGCGCCAGGCCCTCACCCGCGGCGAAAGGCGCGGGCCGCCCCTGGGTTTCACTGAAGCAAGATGCGTGCCACCGTGCCGAGACGCACTGCATTGTATCAAAAGTTGCGCGTGGGGGCAATAGCGCCTGAGTACCAGGCGTGCCCGAGGGCCCGCGTCCCGCAGCCTCGGCAGCAATTGACATCCGGCTGGAGTTCTTTTACAATGTCGGTTGGCCCCTCGGCAGTGCCTCTCTTATACGACGGGCCGACCCCCTCCTGGTTTCGCGCCCTCCCGGGGCGACCAGGGGAGATCTTGGAAAGGCACGGTTCAGGACGGTCTGAGGAGGGTTGGATGGCGCAGCAGTACGCGTTGGAACGGATCCGCAACATCGCCCTGCTGGGGCATCTGAGCGCCGGCAAGACCTCGCTGGCGGAGGCGATGCTCTACGATAGCGGGGCGACCACGCGCCTGGGGCGTGTGGAGGACGGCAACACCGTCACCGACTACGACGCCGAGGAGATCCGCCGCAAGATCTCCGTCAGCATGGCCATGGCCCCCTGCGAGTGGAAGGGGGGCAAGATCAACGTCATTGACACGCCCGGCTACGTGGATTTCATCGGCGAGGTGAAGAGCGCGGTGTGGGCCGCCGATGCGGCCGTCATCGTGCTGGATGCAGTCTCGGGCGTGGAGGTGGGGACCGAGCAGGTCTGGTCGGTGGCCGACGAACGCCGCCTGCCTCGGATGGCTTTTATCAACAAGATGGACCGCGAGAACGCCAACCCTGAGGCAGTGCTGGGGCAACTGCAGGAAGTCTTCGGGGTGCGCCTCGCCCGGGTCCAGATCCCCGTGGGCAAGGAGGCCGCCTTCCGCGGGGTGGTGGACCTCCTGACCATGAAGGCGTACCTGGGGCCCGAGGGGAAGCCGCAGGACATCCCCTCTGAGTTGCAGGCCGAGGCGGAAGAGGCCCGCTTCGCCCTGGTGGAACTGGCGGCCGAAGGCGAAGACGCCCTGCTGGAGAAGTACCTGGAAGAGGGGGCTCTCACGGAAGAGGAGATCGCTCGGGGCCTGCGCGCCGCCATCCTCCGGGGTGGGATCCTGCCGGTTGTCTACGGCGCGGCTACCGCCAACCTGGGCATCCAGGCCTTCATGGATGCCGTCTTCGCCCTCCTCCCCCACCCTGGCGAGGTGCCGGTGCGGGCCAAGGACCTGGGGACGGGCGAGGAAGTGGACCTGCGCTCCGAGGCAGACGGGCCCCTGGCCGCCATGGTCTTCAAGACCATGGCCGACCCCTACGTGGGCAAACTCTCCTACCTGCGCATCTTCTCCGGCGTCCTGGAGTCAGACTCCCGCGTCTTCAATCCGCGGACCGGCCAGGAGGAGCGGATCGGGCAGCTCGCCATGATGCGGGGCAAGGAGCAGATCCCCGTGCCGGCCCTGCGGGCTGGCGACATCGGGGCGGTGACCAAACTGTCGGAGACGGCCACGGGCGACACCTTGTGCGACCGGGGGCGGCCCCTGGAACTCCCCCGGCCGACCTTCCCCTACCGGCCTTTCTGGGTGGCGGTGAAGCCGGAGACGAAGGCGGACGCGGCCAAGATCACCACCGCCCTCACCCGCCTGTGCGAGGAAGACCCGAGCCTGGAGTGGCACCAGGAACCCAGCACCAAGGAGATGATCCTGGCGGGCATGGGGGACGTGCACATTGACGTGGCAGCGCGCCGGCTGAAGGAGAGGTTGGGGGTGGGCATCGTCTTGGCGGTGCCGAAGGTGCCCTACCGCGAGACCATCACCAAGACGGTCAGCACCCAGTACCGCCACAAGAAGCAGACCGGCGGCGCGGGCCAGTTCGCCGAGGTGCACCTGCGGGTGGAACCGCTGGAGCGGGGGGCCGGGTACGAGTTCGTCTGGGAGGTGTTCGGCGGGCACATCTCCAGTTCCTTCCAGCCTTCCATTGAGAAGGGGATCAAGCAGGTGATGGAGCAGGGCGTCATCGCCGGGTACCCGGTGGTGGACGTCAAGTGCGCCGTCTACGACGGCAAGGAGCACCCGGTGGACTCCAAGGACATCGCCTTCCAGATCGCCGGGCGGGAGGTCTTCAAGAAGGCGGTGCTGGAGGCGTCGCCCGTCCTCCTGGAGCCCATCATGAACCTCACCGTCACCGTGCCCGAGCAGTTCATGGGCGATGTCATCAGCGACCTGACCAGCGTGCGCCGGGGCCGCGTGCAGGATACCCAGTTGGAGCACGGCAAGGCCATCATCCGGGGGCAGGCCCCCCTGGCCGAACTCCTGCGCTACGGGCCGGACCTGCGCTCCATGACCCAGGGGCGGGGCTACTACACCATTGAACTCTCCCACTACGAGGTGGTCCCGCCGCACGTGGCAGAGCCGGTCATCGCGGCAGCCCGGCGAGAGCGAGAGGAAAAAGAGAGCTGACCCCACATCCCAGGGGAGGGCAAGGCAACCGCCTTGCCCTTCTTTGCTTCACGGGCCCGAAGCGCGCCGTGGGGTGGGAGCCCCGTGGCGCAGGGGCACGCGCAGGGTGACGCACGTGCCCCGGTCCGGCCCGCAGGTCTTGGACTCAATGGCCAGGGTCCCGTCAATCAGGGCGCTGCGCTCCTTCATGTTGAGCAGGCCGAAGGAGCGCCGCTTGTCGTAGTCCTTCTCCACGGCGGCGACGTTGAACCCCACGCCGTCGTCCCGCACCGTGACCACCAGTTCCTCGCCCTGGGCTTCCAGGCGCAGGGAGACGTGCTGCGCCTTGGCGTGGCGCTTGATATTGTTCACCGCCTCCTGGATGATGGAGAAGACGGTCCCCTCCACCTGCACCGGCAGCCGCTCGTGGAAGTTGACCACCTCCAGGGAGACCTGGAACTCCTCGCTCCCCTGCAACTGCTCCACATAGGACTGCAACGCGGCCACGAGGCCCTGGGTCTCCAGGATGACCGGGCGCAGTTCAAAGAGGAGGAGCCGGGTTTCCTTGGTGGCCTGGCGCACCAGGCGGCGCAGGGCGTCCAGTTCGGCGTAGACGGCGTCGGGCTTCACCTCCAGGAGCCGCTCCACGTGGTCCAGGCCCATGCCGATGGCCGCCAGCAACTGGACCGTGCCGTCGTGGAGGTTGCGGGCCAGTTCGCGGCGCACGTCTTCCTGGGCCTTGATGATCTTATCCCGCTCCTCGCGCAGGGACTGGTAGAGGCGGGCGTTGTCAATGGCGATGGCGGCCTGGGCGGCGATGCTCTGGAGCATGCTCAGGTCCTCCGTGTCAAAGCCGGAGGCATCCAGTTTGTTGAGCACTTCCAGCACGCCGATGGTGCGGCCCCGGATTTCCAGGGGCACGGCGGCGATGGACCGGGTGGTGAAGCCGGATTGCTTGTCCACCCGGTCCAGGAAGCGGGGGTCCTTCTGCACGTCGTTGACGATGACCGGCTGGCCGTGGGTGGCCACCCAGCCGGCGATCCCCTCGTTCAGACCGATGCGGATCTTGCGCACCTCGGCGCTCTTCTCGCCGATGGCGTACTCAAAGACCAGTTCGTTGGTCTCGGTGTCAATGAGCATGAGGGAGGCGGCCGCAGCGTTGACGATGGTGGTGGCGATCTCGGTGGTCTCGTCCAGGAGTTGCCCCAGGTCAAAGGTGGAGACCATGCTCTGGCCCACCTGGAGGAAGAGTTCCATCTGGGTCAGGCGGTGCTCCGTCATGCGCAGGCGCCAGAGGAGGGCCGCCCACTCCCCCAAGAAGGCCAGAAGGGC
>DAOTYM010000408.1:0-8284 GCA_034434775.1 Anaerolineae bacterium
AACCTGGCGCTGGAAGAGGCCCGGCGGGCCTTCCGGCCCCATCGGGAGCACCACCTGCAGGAGCACTGGCACCTGCCGGGGGTGGAGCGGTACCTGCACGCGCCGCTCCCGAGGAGCGCCGTCAACGGATGGGCCGACGAATAAACGAAAGGGTTCTCGGCGCGCCTTTCGTTTCTTCGTTGTATTGGGATCTTCACGCGGAGGACAACTCGGTTGATGGCAGAGGGAAAGGTCAGGGTTCGGTTTGCGCCCAGCCCCACGGGGTATTTCCACGTGGGCAGCGCCCGGAGCGCGCTCTTCAACTACCTGTTCGCGCGGCACCACGGCGGCACCTTCATCCTCAGGATTGAGGATACGGACCGCTCTCGCTACCACCCCGGGGCGCTGGAGGACATCCTTTCCAGCCTGAGGTGGCTGGGGCTGGACTGGGACGAGGGGCCAGAGGTGGGGGGAGACTACGGCCCCTATTTCCAGTCGCAGCGGCTGGCCCTCTACCAGGAGCACGCGCGGCGGCTGGTGGAGGAGGGCCACGCCTACTACTGCTACTGCAGCCGGGAGCGCCTCGCCGCGCTGCGGAAGGAGCAGGCGCGCCGCGGCGAGGCCCAGGGGTACGACCGCCGCTGCCGGAACCTCACGGCGCGGGAGCGAGCGGAGTTTGAGGCCCAGGGCATCGTGCCCGTGGTGCGCCTCAAGGTCCCCCTGGAAGGGGAGACCTCCTTCCACGACGTGATCCGTGGGGACATCACCGTGCAGAACCAGCAGTTGGAGGACACCGTCCTGCTCAAGTCCGACGGGTTCCCCACCTACCACCTGGCCAACGTGGTGGATGACCACCTGATGGAGATCACCCACATCCTGCGGGCGGACGAATGGCTGGCTTCGGTGCCGCTGCACGTCATCCTCTACGATGCCTTCGGGTGGACACCGCCGGTCTACGCCCACCTGCCGGTCATCCTGGACCCCAGCGGCAAGGGCAAGATGAGCAAGCGCAAGACGGTGGGGCCTGAGGGGCAGGCGTACCACGTCATGGTGCGGGATTTCCGCGCCCAGGGCTACCTGCCGGAGGCGATGTTCAACTTCCTGGCCCTTTTGGGGTGGTCCTACGACGACAAGACGGAGATCATGACCCGCGAGGAACTCATCCAGCGCTTCTCGCTGGAGCGGGTGCGGCCAGCCCCCTCGGCCTTCTCGTACCAGAAGTTGGAGTGGATGAACGGCGTCTACATCCGCCAACTGGCCCCCGAGGACCTGACGCAGCGGCTCGTTCCCTTCCTGGCGCGGGGCCTGGGGATGTCCGAAGAGGCCGTGCGGGCCCGGCCCGAACTGCGGGGGATCGCCCCCCTGGTGCAGGAGCGGCTGAAGACCCTGGCCGAGGTGGTGGAGTGGGTAGATTTCCTCTTCACCGACGGCTTGGTGGACTACGACCCGGGGCTCCTGGTGCAGAAACTCTCGGTGGAGGAGGCGCGGCAGGCCCTGCGGGCCACGCTGGAGGCGCTGCGGGGCCTGGAGCCCTTTGATGTGGCCCACCTGGAGCCCGTGCTGCGGGGCCTCTTGCCGCAGGTGGGGCTGAAAGCCGGGCCGCTCTTCGGCCTGATCCGCGTGGCAGTGACGGGCAAGCAGGTGGCCCCGCCGCTCTTTGAGAGCCTGGCGCTCCTGGGCAAGGAGCGGACGCTCCGCCGCCTGGAGCACGCGCTGGCGAAACTGGACGAGGTGGCCCGAGCGGAGTAGGCTGGAAAAGGCTTTCTCAAGGGGCAGGCCAGGGCGGCTGTGGGGGGTGTTTCCCGTGGCCTTCCCTTCTGTGTCTTGGGACGGCACCGAGGCACTCGCTATGGGATTTTGACAGCGGGGCCTCGGGCGTGGTATCATAACAATAGAGAACAAGTGTTCTAAACCGGCCAGGCGCGCCCGGCGCGGGCTCTTGAGGAGCCGCGGGCGGGGGGTAGACGCCTGGCTGGAGGGATAGGGAGGTCGGAAACGCAGTGCTATGGCGCAGGAGTGGTTGGAGGTCCGTGGGGCGCGCCAGCACAACCTGAAGAACATCCACGTGAGGATGCCGCGGGACAAACTGGTGGTCATCACCGGTATCTCCGGGTCGGGCAAGTCCAGCCTGGCCTTTGACACCATCTACGCCGAAGGCCAGCGCCGCTATGTGGAGTCGCTCTCGGCCTACGCCCGCCAGTTCCTGGAGATGATGGACAAGCCGGATGTGGACGCCATTGAGGGCCTCTCGCCGGCCATCTCCA
The DNA here is from genome assembly GCA_034434775.1 of Anaerolineae bacterium. GTDB lineage: Bacteria > Chloroflexota > Anaerolineae > DTPP01 > DTPP01 > DAOTYM01. The sequence continues at coordinate 2,244 of DAOTYM010000408.1, forward strand.
TTGACCAGCGGGGCGTGAGCCGGAACCCGCGCTCCACGGTGGGCACGGTGACGGAGATCTACGACTACCTGCGGCTCCTCTTCGCGCGGGTGGGGGTCCCCCACTGCCCTCGCTGCGGCCAGCGCATCGCCCAGCAGACGGTGCAGCAGATCGTGGACGCCATCCTGGCCTTCCCCGAGGGGACGCGGCTCCTGCTCCTCGCCCCTCTGGTCAAGGACCGCAAGGGGGAGCACCGGGCCGTCTTTGAGGAAGTCCGCAAGGCCGGCTACGTCCGGGTGCGGGTCAACGGCGAAGTGCGCGACGTGGAAGAGGAGATCCAACTGGACCGCTACAAGTCGCACACCATTGAGGCGGTGGTGGACCGCGTCGTCGTGCGGCATGCCGAGGACCCGGAGGAACGGGAGGAGGTCCTGGCGCGGCTGACCGATTCGGTGGAGACGGCCCTCAGGCTGGGGGATGGGGTGATCATCGTCAGCGACGTGACCGGGGAGCAGCCCCGCGACCACCTCTATTCGGAGCACTTCGCCTGTGTGCGCTGCGGCATCAGCCTGCCGGAGATAGAGCCGCGCACCTTCTCGTTCAACAGCCCCCACGGCGCGTGCCCGGCCTGCGGGGGCCTGGGGACCCAGTTGGAACTGGACCCGGACCTCATCATCCCCGACAAGGACCTCTCCCTGGCCGAAGGGGCCATCAAGCCCTGGAGCCGCGAGCGCAACGGCGACGGCTACTACTACCAGATGCTGCGGGCCATCGCCCGGCAGAAGGGCATCCCCATGGACGTGCCGGTGCGGGAACTTTCCCGGCGGCAGTTGGACGTCATCCTCTACGGCGCACCGGGGGAGACGGTCCACCTGGAGTACCGGAACTACCAGGGGCTCAAGCGGTCCTTTGATACCTACTACGAGGGGGTGATCCCCAACCTGAAGCGGCGCTACCAGGAGACCAAGTCGGACTACATCCGCTATGAGATTGAGCGGTACATGGCCTTCCGGCCCTGCCCGGTGTGCCAGGGGCGCCGCCTGAAGCCGGAGGCGCTGGCGGTGACCGTCGGGGGGCTGAGCATAGACCAGGTGACGGCCATGTCGGCCCTGCAGGCCTTGCGTTGGATTGAGGAGTTGGAGCGCACGTCGCAGGAGGGGGGCCACGACCCCGACGACGAGCGCTACCTCACGCCGCGCCAGTTGACCATCGCCCGGCCCATCTTCAAGGAACTGAAGGCACGCCTGCAGTTCATGGCCGACGTGGGGCTGGACTACCTGACCCTGGACCGCCGCGCGGCCACCCTCTCCGGCGGGGAGGCCCAGCGCATCCGCCTGGCGACGCAGATCGGCTCCCGCCTCATGGGGGTGCTCTACATCCTGGACGAGCCCTCCATCGGGCTGCACCAGCGGGACAACGCACGCCTCATCCGGACCCTCAAGGGGATGCGGGACCTGGGGAACACCGTGGTGGTGGTGGAGCACGATGAGGAGATGATCCGCAACGCCGACTGGGTGGTGGACCTGGGACCTGGCGCAGGGGACCAAGGGGGTTACGTGGTCTTCCAGGGGCCGGTAGAGGAACTGATGCGGTGCAAGGAGTCGGTGACCGGCGATTTCCTGGCCGGGCGGCGGCGCATCCCCGTGCCGGAGAAGCGCCGGCCGGGGAACGGCAAGTACCTCATCGTGCGCGGCGCGGCGGAGAACAACCTCAAGCACATTGACGTCCGCTTCCCCCTGGGGAAGTTCATCTGCGTCACGGGGGTTTCGGGGTCCGGGAAGTCCAGCCTGGTGGTGGAGGTGCTCTACAAGCGGCTGGCCCAGGAGTTCTACCGCGCCAAGGAGCGCCCCGGCCAGCACCGGGCCATTGAGGGGGTGGAGCACCTGGACAAGGTGGTGAACATTGACCAGTCGCCCATCGGGCGGACGCCGCGTTCCAACCCCGCCACGTACACCGGCGTCTTCACGCCCATCCGCGAACTGTTCGCTTCGGTGCCCGAGGCGAGGATGCGGGGGTACAAGGCCGGGCGCTTCTCCTTCAACGTGAAGGGCGGGCGGTGCGAGGCGTGCCAGGGCCAGGGGATCATCCGCATTGAGATGCAGTTCCTGCCGGACGTCTACGTGCCGTGCGAGGTCTGCCACGGGAAGCGCTACAGCCGCGAGGCGCTGGAGATCCGCTACCGGGGCAAGAACATCGCCGACGTGCTGGACATGACGGTGGACCAGGCGATGGAGTTCTTCGCCAACCACCCGGCCATCCGCACCAAACTGGAGACCCTGCACGACGTGGGCCTGGGGTACATCAAGTTGGGGCAGCCCGCGCCCACCCTTTCGGGCGGCGAGGCGCAGCGGGTCAAACTCTCCCGGGAACTCTCGCGGCGGGCCACTGGCCGCACCCTCTACATCCTGGACGAGCCGACGACGGGGCTCCACTTCGCCGACATTGAGAAGTTGCTGGCCGTCCTAGCCCGCCTGGTGGACGCGGGGAACACGGTCATCGTCATTGAGCACAACCTGGATGTCATCAAGTCGGCCGATTGGGTCATAGACCTGGGGCCCGAAGGGGGCGACGAAGGCGGCTACGTGGTGGCCGAGGGGACGCCCGAACAGGTGGCCCAGGTGGAGAAGTCTTACACCGGCCAGTTCCTGCGCAAGGTGCTGGCGCAGGAGCCGGTCGTGCGCGAAGTGGCGTGAGGCAAGGGAGCAACCGAGACAAGGACGGGACATGAAGGCCAAGTACGACGTCATCATCGTGGGGGCCGGGCCAGCCGGCATCTTCTCCGCCCTGGAACTCTCCCGCCAGGGGAAAGTGCGGGTGCTCATGCTGGACAAGGGCCCCGAACTGGAGAAGCGACGCTGCGTCCAGCAGGAGACGGGGGTCTGCGCGCACTGCAACCCCTGCCGCCTCATCTCCGGGTGGGGAGGGGCCGGGGCCTTCGCCGACGGCAAACTGACCCTCTCTCCGGAAGTCGGGGGGCACCTGAGCGAGATCCTCCCCCGCCAGGAGGTGGTCCAACTCATCCAGGAGGTGGACCGGACCTGGGTCCACTTCGGCGCGTCCCAGGTGGTCCACGGGGCGGACATGGATGAGATTGAGCGCCTGCAGAAGAAGGCGGCGCGGGCGGGCCTGCGGCTGGTGGCCAACCCCATCCGCCACATGGGGACCGATCGGACCCGCGACATCCTGCGGGGGATGCGGGAGGAACTCCTGGCCTGCGGCGTGGAGATCCGCATGGGGACGCCCGTGCAGGACCTCCTGGTGCGGGATGGGCGCGTCGTGGGGGTGACGACGGCCCAGGGGGAGACGCTGGAGGCGGAGTACGTGGTCATCGCCCCGGGCCGGGAGGGGGCCTCGTGGCTGGCAGAGCAGGCGAAGAAACTGAACCTGCGCCTGAGCCGCAACCCGGTGGACGTGGGCGTGCGGGTGGAACTGCCGGCCACGGTCCTGGAGCCCCTGACCAACGTGACCTACGAGCCGAAACTCATCTACTACTCCCGCGCCTTTGACGACCGGGTGCGCACCTTCTGCGTGTGCCCCTATGGCGAGGTGGTCACCGAGTATGTGGACGATGTGGTCACCGTGAACGGGCACAGTTACGCCGACCGCAAGACCGACAACACCAACTTCGCCGTGTTGGTGAGCAAGTCGTTCACCGAACCCTTCAAGGAGCCCATCGCCTACGGCAAGTACATCGCCCGCCTGGCCAACCTGTTGGGAGGCGGGGTTATCGTGCAGCGCCTGGGGGACCTGGAGCAGGGCCGCCGGTCCACCGCCGAGCGGATGTCGCGCAGCCTGGTCACTCCCACCCTGCAGGCGGCGACGCCGGGGGACCTGGGGCTGGTCTTCCCCTACCGGCACCTGGCCAACATCCTGGAGATGCTGCGGGCCATGGACGAACTGACGCCCGGCGTCTTTTCGCGCCACACGCTCCTCTACGGGGTGGAGGTCAAGTTCTACTCCTCTCGCCTGGAACTGGATGGGACGCTGGAGACGCAGGTGCGGGGCCTCTTCGCCGTGGGCGATGGAGCAGGGGTGACGCGGGGGTTGGTGCAGGCCTCTGCGTCCGGTGTGCTGGCGGCGCGGGAAATCCTCCGGCGGCTGGGGTGAGGGGGATGGAGATGCCGCGGGAGCCTTTGCCGGCGGTGGCAGAGCAGGGCCAGAAGGCGCCGGCCCGGTCGGCTGAGCGGGGGACTTACTACATCTGGACCATTGGCTGCCAGATGAACGCGGCCGACTCGCTGCGCCTGGCCGAGGAACTTGAGGCGCGGGGCTACCGGGAGGTGGCGCGGCCGGAGGAGGCCGACCTGGTGATCCTGAACACCTGTGTGGTGCGGGCCAGCGCCGAGGACAAGGCGGTGGGGCGGCTCGCTTCCCTGCGCCCCCTCAAGGAGCGGTGGCCCCAGAAGACGCTGGTGGCGGCTGGCTGCCTGGTGGGGGATGTGGAGGCCCTGAAGCGGCGGTTCCCGTGGGTGGACCTCTTCCTGCCACCCTCTCAGTGGGGGGAGTTGCTGGCGCGCCTGGGGCCCAGGCCAGAGAGTGCCCAGGGCCTGCCCCAGTGGCCGGTGAGCGCGCACGTGCCCATCGCCTACGGCTGCGACCACTTCTGCACCTACTGCATCGTGCGGCTGCGGCGCGGACCCTTGCGCAGCCGCCCCATCCCCGAAGTGCAGGAGGAGGTCGTCTCCCTGGTGGCCCGGGGGGTGAGGGAGGTGGTCCTCCTGGGGCAGAACGTGGACGCCTACGGCCAGGACCTGGAGGACGGCACCGACTTGGCGCGCCTCCTTCACGCCATCCACCCCATAGAGGGGCTCTGGCGCATCCGGTTCCTCACCTCGCACCCGGCCGACCTGCGGGAGGACCTGATCCAGGCGGTGGCGACGCTGCCCAAGGTCTGCGAGCACTTTGAACTGCCGGTGCAGTCTGGCTCCAATGCGGTCCTCAAGCGCATGGTCCGCCGCTACACGGTGGAGGAGTACAAGCGCCTGGTGGAGGCCATCCGTGAGCGGGTGCCAGGGGCGGCGCTGGCGACGGACGTCATCGTGGGCTTCCCGGGGGAGACGGTGGCGGAGTTTGAGGAGACCCTCCGCTTGCTGGAGGAGGTGCGTTTTGACGTGGTGCACGTGGCGGCCTATTCGCCACGCCCGGGGACGGCTGCGGCGCGCCTCCCCGATGATGTGCCGCCGGAGGAGAAGGAGCGCCGCCGCCGTGCGGTGGAGGAACTGCAGGAGGGGATTGCCCGGGAGGTCAACCAGGGGCTGCTGGGGCAGGTGGTGGAGGTGCTGGTGGAGGACCTCCACCGGGGGAAGTGGCGCGGCCGGACGCGGACGAACAAACTGGTCTTCCTCTCCGATGCCCGGGACCTGCGGGGCCGGCTGGTGCTGGCTCGCATCACGTGGGCTGGGCCCTGGTCGCTCCAGGGCGAGGTGGTGGAGGTAGGGGGTGTTTGAGCCCTTCCGCCCTTCCCGCGCCGATTTGACGGCGGGGCGGGAATGGGCTATACTATGGTTAGGATGCCCCCGTAGCTCAGTGGGATAGAGCACCGGCCTCCGGAGCCGGTAGCAGGCGTTCGAGTCGCCTCGGGGGTACCTACCCACTACAGATAGGACCGCACCCCCGCTTGCCCCCTACAGGTAGGGGCTAGGCCCCCTCTTTCACCTCCCGCCGGGTGCTGACAGCATCATGACAGCACCACGGGAGGTGTACTCATGCGCAAACCCCCTGGCGAAGGCACCGTCTGCCAGCGCAAGGACGGGCGCTGGCAAGCCTCTCTCCAAGTGCATGGCGTCCGCAAGACTGTCTACGCCAAGACCGAACGGGAGGCCCGCCAGAAACTGGCGGAACTGCGGAAGCAAGCCGCACTCCAGGGAGCCCTGCCCGACCCCGGCAAGCGCACCGTGGGCGACCTTCTGGACGCCTGGCTTGAGGTCAACGCCCCCAATTGGCGACCCCGCACCCTGGAAGACCGGCAAACCCTCTGCAACGTCCATATCCGCCCTGCCCTGGGCAAGGTGCGCCTGGAGAGGCTTTCCCCCCAGCGCATCCAGGCCCTCTACAGCACCCTT
>DAOTYM010000409.1:0-7104 GCA_034434775.1 Anaerolineae bacterium
TCGTTTTTACAAAGGGAAGACCTTAACGGCTCTTCCGGACGCTAGATGGCACGCCAGGAGGCGTGCCCTACGGTCTGTCACACCGGAAGGCTGTCAGAGTTCTGTAAGAATGAGTCATCCCTGGGGGCCAAGGCGCCGGCAGTTGCCGCAGGGGCTTGCTCCGTGCTACAATGTCCCTTGTGCTGTAGGGGAAAGGACCCACCGACCTGGCATGCACCTTGCAAGTCAGGCGGGTGGCTCCGCCCCGGGCGGAGCGGGCGGACTTGAGGCACGGAAGGGAGGATGAGAGAGCCATGTTGCGGACCTGGACCCGGCGACCAGCTTTGGGGGTGCTCTTGTGGCTTCTCGTGGTCTGCGCGTCCTGCGGCGGAGGCGCGGGCCCCACGCCACCTGTGGCGCAGGCCACCCCGGAGCCCCTGTACACCCTTCCCGCTCCCCAGGGGACGCTCCCAGCCACTCCCCAGGGCGCGGCCTCGCCTGCTCCCTCTCCGTCGGCTGTGGCCGCCGTGGTGAACGGCGAGGCCATCCCCTTGGACGCCTACGAGAAGCAAGTGGCCCAGTTTGAGGCCGCCCTGCGGGCGCAGGGCGTGGACCCCTCCACGGCCGAGGGGCAGGAGAGGCTGCGGGAGATGCGGCAGCAGGTCCTGGAGGCGATGATAGACCAGGTGCTGATCGCCCAGGGAGCGGCTGCCCTGGGGCTCTCCGTGTCGGAGGAGGAGGTCCAGGCCTATGTGGAGCGCAGCATTGCCGAGGGAGGGGGGAGGGAGCGGTTCGCCCAGTGGTTGCAGGCCAACAACCTGACGGAAGAGGAGTTCCGCGAGAACATCCGCGCCCAACTCCTCACCGATGCCCTGATCCAGCACCTGGCGGCCAGCCTCCCGCAGACAGCGCCGCAGGTGCACCTGCGGCAGATCCTGGTCTCGGATGAGAACCTGGCCCGGCAACTGCGGGAGAGGTTGGGGCGGGGGGAGTCCTTTGAGGCCCTGGCGAAGGAGTTCTCCGAAGATCAGAGCACCCGGGAGCAGGGGGGCGACCTGGGGTGGTTCCCGCAAGGGCTGTCCCTGCTCTCGCCAGAGGTGGAGGCTGCGGCCTTCGCCCTGGAGCCCGGGGGTGTGAGCGAGGTTATCCGCTCGGCCTACGGGTACTACGTCCTGGTCCAGGTGGTGGAGAAGGACCCGGGCCGCGCCCTCTCGCCGGAGATGCAGCAGGCCCTGCGGCAGCAGCGGTTCCTGGAGTGGCTGGACGCCCAGCGGGAGAAGGCGACCATCGTGCGGCCCTAGGCGAAAAGGCAAAAGCCCGGCAATCTGCCGGGCTTTTCGCTTCCGGGCTTTGGCCCTTTGGGGCTAGGCAGGCTCTATACGCTATGGCGTGGGATCCGGCACCCAGGCCCACACCTGGATCGGGATGCCGCTCAGGCCATAGGCCGTCGGGAACTCCTGCTCGCCCGCTCGGACTGTCACGGATACAGGGTACCGGGAGCCTTCGTCAGTCCGGGGCTTGAAGACGATGACGTGGAAGGGCACAGGGCCTTCCCAGTACCGCCCTACCCTCACCAGGCGCACGTCCAACCCCCCTGTGTCCAAGATGGAAGCCTCCACGTTGCGCGGCACGAAGAGGAAGACGCGGGTGAGGCGGCTGACGGTCTCGCCCTCGGGCACGTCTGAGGCGATGAGGACGTCCACCCGCGTGCCGGCAATTTGGAAGACCGGGTCCTCCCAGTTGTACCCTTCATCTCCGAAGGGGCCATCATCGGCAAGGGCGACGGCGCTCGTCACCAAGGACAGGGCCAGGACCACCACCAGCAGAAGCCATACCTTTCGCATCGGATCCTCCCTCAGCGCGCAACTTACCCGGGACCTGGGCGCGTGCCCATCCCTGCTGCCTCTCTCTACCGTCCATTATAGAGGATGAGGACCTGGGCTCAATAGTACTTTAGTCCTACCCCGGAAAAGGGTCAAAAGGGCGGTTCCTGGTCCTCCGGGAATGCAAATGGAGAGGCTTCGGCCGGGGCTGCGCCCCACTGCAGTTGCCGCACGCGCAGTTCGGCTTGGTCCAGGTGCTCGGCACAGCGCCGCGCCAGGGCCATGCCCCGCTCAAAGACCTCCAAGGCTTGTTCCAGGGGCAGGTTGCCGCTCTCCAAGGCGTCCACGGCCTGTTGCAAGGCCCGGAAGGCTTCCTCAAAAGACATGCGGGCGATCTCGTCCGTCATGGTGTGTCTCCTCGCTTCTCGTCCCGGCGTGCGGGGGGCTGGGGCACGTGGGTGGCCTGCGCCCCGAACTCGCCGTCGGAGACCTGGACCCGAAGGGGATCGCCTGGGGCCACCTGGTGCACCTGGCGCACGAGGCTCCCGTCCTCGGCCTTCAGGACCAGGGCGTAGCCCCGCGCGAGCACGGCCCTCGGGTTCGCGCTCTGGAGGCGTGCTTCCAGGGCGGCCAGGTCCCGTCGGAGGAGGTCCAGGCGGTGGCCCAGGCGCAGGCGGAGGAGCCGCTCCTGTTCATCTACCTGCTGGCGCGCCTGGGCCAGCAGGCGGGCCGGCGAACGGGCCTCCAGGGTCCGCTGGAGGGCCTGGAGATCTCCCCGGGACCGGGCCAGGTGGGCCTCCATCTGCTGCTGGAGGCGCCGCGCGCAGGTCCAGACCTGGACCCGCAGGTCGTTCCCGTCCGGGACCACGGCGGCGGCCGCCGCGCTGGGGGTGGGGGCGCGCAGGTCCGCGGCGAAGTCCGCCAGGGTGAAGTCGGTCTCGTGGCCGATGCCGGTGACCACTGGATGGCGGCTACCGGCGATGGCCCGGGCGACGGCCTCATCGTTGAAGGCCCACAGTTCCTCCAGGGAGCCGCCTCCCCGGGCCACCAGGATGACGTCCACCTCGTCCAGGGCGTTCAGGGCCTGGAGGGCGCGCACGATCTGCGCCGGCGCCTCCTCTCCCTGGACCAGTGTGGGGGCCAGGAGGACCTCCACGGCGGGGAACCGCTGCCGGAGGACCCGCAGGATGTCCTGGTAGGCCGCGGCCTGGGGCGAAGTGACCACGCCGATCACCCGCGGGAAAGGGGGAAGGGGGCGCTTGCGTTCGGGGGCGAAGAGCCCTTCTGCCTCCAGGCGGGCCTTGAGGGCCAGGAACTCCATGTACAGAGCCCCCACGCCGGCGCGCTCCAGCCAATCTACATAAAATTGGTAGCGGCCGGCGGGCTCGTAGACCGCGACCCGGCCGTGCGCGAGGACGGCCTCGCCTTCCTGCGGCCGGTAGGGCCATCCCCGCACGTCGGACCACCAGGCCACGCAGGGGATGGACGCCTGCTCGTCCTTGAGGGTGAAGTAGGCGTGGCCAGCGCTGGACTGGCGGAAGTTGGAGATCTCCCCTTCCACCCACACGTCGGCCAGCAGGGGGTCGCCGGCCAGCAGGTCCCGGATGTGGGCGGTGAGCCGTCCGACGGTGAGGATCCTCCACCCTAGGCCAGCGGGCATTTCATCACCTCGCCCAGGAGCACGGTGGCGTAACTTCCGGCCGGCAGGGAGAACTCCAGGAGGAGGCCGTCGTCCCAGCGCACGTCCACGCCTTCCAGGGGCACGCGGAGGGCGCGGCGGTCCCCTCGGGGGGCCAGGCCGCCGCCCACACGCCAATCCTCCAGGCGCAGCCCCTCCGCGGCCAGGGTGGCGCGCTCCAGGGCGCCGGGTTCCCCTTCCGCCAGGCGCACCTTGTAGCCGAAGAGGGGCCCCGTGGGGCTGATCTCCAGGCGGTCGGCGCGGGGCTGCTCCTGGAGGGCGTCCTGGACCAGGAAGCAGGCGCCGTTGGCGTGCTTCATGGCGATATCGCCATCCTGGAGGCGGTCCAGGGCCTCCAAGCGGCAGTCCAGGATGGCGTTGAAGAGGTGCGATTGGTAGGCGGAGAGGAAGAAGCGCTTGAGGGGCTTGGGCAGAGCCTGGCAAGCCCGGTCGGGAGACCCTCCCGACCGCAGGAGGGCCTCCAGGGCCGTGCGCTCGTCCTGCATGGCGTGGGGGAAGGCGGCCAGCGCCTCCTCCCAGCGGCCTTCTTCAAACTTGCGCCGCGCTTCCTGCACAGCCTGGCTCTCGGCCGGGTGGGGGGAGCCCAGGAACTCCCGGAGGAACCCCTCCCAATCGCGGCGCAGGAGGAGGTGGCCCAGGAGGTGCGAGTTCTCGCGCAGGCCGAAGCGTTGGGCACCGAAGTAGTTGGGCATGCCCCGTGCCAGCAGCACCTCCAGGACCGCCTGGCAGCGGGCCATCGCCTCCTGGGGCACCTCCCGGATGCGGATCTGGAAGCGGTTGCCCCGCAGATGCCCCAGTTTCAGTTTGTTGCGGTGGCGGGTCGCCCGCAGGACCCGCAGGCCGGGGAGGTCCAGCGCCAGGACCCGTTCCGGGGGCACGCCCTCCAGGGAGAAGGTCTGCCGCGCCCGGGCCTGGGCGTCCTTCATGCCCGCGTAGCCGATGCGGCTTGGAGGGATGCCCAGGGCGCTGGCCAGCATCTGCACGGCGCGGAAGGTAGAGAGGCCCACCTTCTCCACCCACGCGTAGGTGTGCTCCCCTTCGCCGCTGGGCTCGTAGAGGGGGAGTTCCTCCACCACGAAGTCCTCGGGCGTCCAGCGGATCACGCCGCCCGTCCCTGGCAACCCTTCTGTGAGGTACTTCATGGGGCCTTTCCTCCCTCAGTTCAGCGAGAAGGGGCCGAACGTGGTCCGCTCCATCCGCTCTGGGGTGCGGAGCATGTCCCGCATGTGGGAGAGGAGGACCTTCTCCCGCCGGAACAGCCTCACCTCGGCGGCCAGCATCTGGTCCACAGTGGGGGAGGCGAGGAGCCTCTGCTTGTCGCTCAGGGGGACCTGCAGGGCGATGGCCGCCAGGACTGCGGCGGCGGCCAGTTGCTCTGGCCAGTCGCCCATGCGCAGTTCAATGCCGGCCACCTCTTCCAAGAGGGCGGTGTACGCGCCCATGTAGTCCCGGACACGGTTGCTCAAGGCCATGGCCCGCAGTTCGTGGCCCACCCGGAGGGGGAAGCGGCGGACGCGGGCCATGAGGTAGGGCCGGTCCCGGTACATGGCCAGGAGCCGGAAGCGGCTCCGGCCCACGGCGAGGATGTTCATGCGCCCTTCGGCCAGGGGCTCAATGTGGACGATGGCCGCGGCCGTCCCCACCGCGGCCAGGCCCTCCACGGCATCCCCCACGTCGGGCCGGTCCCACACGATGCCGAAGGGCGAGGTGGTCTCCAGGCAGAAGCGGACCATCTCCTTGTAGCGGTCCTCAAAGATGTGCAGGGGCTGCATCATCCCAGGAAAGAGGACCATGTTGAGGGGGAAGAGGGGGATCTCCTCTACCTCGTCCGGAGTGGGGTCGGCCGTGGGTTGTTCCCAATCGTTTTCCATGGCTACATCCCATCTGCCCCCGAGGGGGCTCGTCCTATGCCTCGGTCAGGAACTCCCGCAGGAGCCGGTGGAAGCGCTCCGGCTCGTCCAACATGGGGAAGTGGCCGGAGGCCTCAAAGACGTCCACCCTGGCCTGCGGCACCAGGCGTTGGATGACCAGGGCTTGGTCCGGATGGACGACCCAGTCGTGGACCCCGTAGATGCCCAGCACAGGAACCTGCACCTCCGGGAGACGGGGCCGCAGGTCCTTGCGGCGCAGGGAGGCGATGCTCTGGCAGAAGGAGGCCACGGTGGATTGGGAGAGGGTCTGCATCATGCGCCGGTAGACCTCCTTGCGGTCCCGCGCCAGGAAGGGGGAGTAGCCCCAGATGACGAACCGCAGGAGGGGCGGGAAGCGCCACAGGATGTCGGCCACCCAGGGGACCCCGGCCAGTTTCAGCAGGATGCTCAGGGAGTTCCCGTCCATGGGCGAGCCCACCACAGCGACTTTGGAGACCCGGTCGGGGTGCTCCACGGCCAGGGTCATGGCCACCGTGCCCCCCATGGAGTGGCCGAAGACCGGAGCCCGCGCGATCCCCAAATGGTCCATGAACTGCACCACCATGGCCACGTAATCGTCCACCTGGTAGGTGGGGAGGCGCCGGTCCGATTCGCCAAAGCCCCAGAAGTCCAGGGCGTAGATGCGGTAGCCGAGGCTTTCGGAGGCGAAGGCCTCCATGGTCGTGCGCCAGAAGTCCCAGGACCCGAGCCAGCAGTGCAGGAGGAGCAGCGGCTTGCCGCGCCCCAGCGACTCGTAGTGGAGGACTCCCTGTTCGGTCATCAGGCTGCTCATCGGGCACCCTCCTCGCGGCGCTGCCAGCGGAGGCTCTCCACGGCGCGGCGGACCTCGTCCGAAGAGGCGAGGGCCAGGGCCACGTCCGTGGCGTGGGCCGAGGCCACCTGCAGGCCTCGCCGCACCCGGGCCCGTTTCTCGCGCCACTGGGGGTCGGTCGCCCAGAGGCGCAGGAGGGCCAGGGCCGAGCGGGCCCGGGTGAGCGGGGCGCCATCCCCGTACTGCCACTGAGCCAGCGGGGTGAAGTCAAACCCTGCGTTGCTGTCGGCCGGGTCGCTGGCGGCGCGCACCACCAGCCAGGGGATGCCCCAGGCCTCCGCCACCTGGACCACGGCTGCGCTTTCCATCTCCACGGCCAGGGCGCCGAAGCGTTCGCGCAGGTACCGTTTGCGCTGGGTGGAGGAGACCACCTGGTCGCCCGTGACGACCTTGCCCCAGGCGAGGCGCGGCCCGCCGGGGTCGTTGCGGCTGGCGGCCCAGGCCTGGGTGGCCGCCTCCAGGGTTGGGGGCAGGCGGTATCCGTCGCAGAGCCGGCGGCCGCGCCCCGGCGCGTACGTGAACCCGGCGAAGGGGACGAACCGGTCGTCCAGGTACAGGCCGGTGTCGTGCCATTGGACCTCGGTAGCGATGACCACCTCGCCGACTGCCAGGTCGCCCAGGGCCCCGGCCGTGCCCACGCTCACCAAGAGGTCGGGCTGGCTGTGCTGGAGGAGGGCCTGGGTGGCCAGGGCCGCGTTGACCGTGCCTGGGGCGGTGCGGGCGATCACGAGGTCCACGTTGGCCCAGCGCGCCCGCCAGAAGCCAGCGCAGGGGTGGTCCCAGGTGGCCAGGATGTGGACCTTCCTGCGCGCGGCCCAGGCTTCCGAGTCCACCACGACCAGGCCCACAGTCCAGGGGTGG
>DAOTYM010000410.1:0-10884 GCA_034434775.1 Anaerolineae bacterium
CGCCCCGCGGGGCGCTGCGCCGGACGCGGGACACATCCGGCGCGCAAACAGGCCTTCTACCCCCCGCTCGTCCCAAGTCTAACACCGAAAGAGGATTTTGGCAAGGGCAGCGGGGCCTTGTCCTCACCCGCTCTCTGCGGGGTTGGCCTCCCCACGCCGAGGCCGTAGGGCTCGCTTTTAGCGCAACGTGAGGGCGCCACGAGAACCCACGACCTGGTAGGGACGATTCCCGGATCGCCCCATCGCCACCAAGTCAAGGGGCGGCACACCGGGAAGCACGTCCCCCGCCTCCCGGAGAGAAGCCGTCAACGAATGGGCCAACGAATAAACGAATGGACCCGGCGCAGGCGCAGCCAATTCGTTTATTCGTTCCTCCATTCGTGGACGGCGTTGCCCGTAGGGGCGATCCACGGATCGCCGTTATCAGGACGGCGGGCGCGAAAAGCGCAGAGGCCCCCTTGCGGACACGGCCGTACCCCTGGCGTCACCGGGCGCGCAGGGGCGCGCGGGGGAGTTCCAGAAGGCCAGGGGAGACCCGCACCTGGGAGAGGACAGCCGCGAGGTCGTCCCCTTTGCGGACGAAACAGGTGGGGATCCCGCTCCCCTCCAGTTCCGCAGAGGCGGCCCGCGAGGAGGGGGCTTGGGCAAAGGTCTCCGCGGCGAGGAAGACGGCCAGCGTCCGCACGCCCCGCCGCTGCAGGTGCCGCAGGGACGCCACCCAGTCCGTGGAAGGGTCGGCCGTGATGGCCACGATGGCCACCCCTCGGCCCAGGGCGGTCCCCTCCGCCGCCAGCACCTGGGCCAGGGGGACCGCACCCCCAGCGGTGATGACGGCCAGCGTCTCCAGGACCTTGTTCAGTTGCCGGTCGCCCCGGTCGGCCTGGACCACCTCGCGGGTCTGAGCGTAGGCCACGAGCCCCACCGCTCGGCCCAGACGCAGGTAGTAGCGCGCCAGCGTGGCGGCGATGGTGACCGCGTACTCCTCCGTCGCGGGGGGCAGTTCCAGTTCGCCCCGCCGCTGCCAGAGGAGGGCCGGCCCGGTCCGCTCGGCGAAGAAGGCCTCCGTCCACGGGGCGCTGAAGTGGGCGTCCCGGTCCATGTCCAGGAAGAGCCAGATGTCCGCCGTGGGATCCAGTTCAAATTCCTTGACGATGAGGCGGCCAGTCCGCGCCGTGGAGGGCCAGTGGATGCGGTTGAAACTGTCGCCAGGGACGTAGTCCCGCACGCCCGCCACGTTGGGCGTCACGTGGTGGGTCCGCCGCCGCGTGGCATCGCCCCCCGGGTACTCCCCCACCAGCGGCGGGAAGTAGAGGAGGTCCACCGTGGCCGGGTAGACCACCGCATAGCGCACCTCGGGCAGAAGGCGCTGGACGCGGAAGATGCCGAAAGGGTCGCCGCTGCGCAGGGTCAGGGGGCCCAGGCGGAAGCGCCCACGCCGCTGGCACCAGGTGCGGACCAGCCACTCGCGCCGCTGTCCTGGGCCCAGGGCAGTGACCACCTGGCTGGCGGTGTGGCCGGGCAGGGTGGAGTCATCCCGCACCTCCACCCACAGTTTCGTGAGCGGCCCCCGGTTGCGGATGGAGAGGCGCTCCTCCAGGATCTTGCCCACCTGGGAGCGGGGGGAGGCCAGGTCCCGCTGGACCTCAAGCCCCAGCACGTTGTACCAGGCCCAGAAGGCCGAAAGGATCACGACCCCCGTGAGGAGGTAAGCCAGGTGGTAGAAGACTGGTCGCCCGCTCTGACCAGCGGCCAGCCACGCCAGGAGGGCCAGCCCGAGGAGCGCCAGGCCCCGCCTCACGACGAGCCTCCTCCCACCGGCGCCTCGGAACGCCTCCGCCTGCGGCCCTCCCGCCCCAGCACGGAGTCCAGCACGATGGTGGCCGCCTTGGGCAGGTTCAGCCGCAGCCCGGAGAGGGGCAGTTCCAGTTCCCGCTTCTCGCACACGGTGGAGTGGTTGGCCCCGTCCACCTGGGGCTTGAGGGCCGAAAGGAGCCGCGCGCGCCGCCCCTCGTCTGGGATGGACAGGATGTCGTCAATCTGCTCCATGAGGCGCACGGCGCGGCGGATGCGTCGCTCCGTGGCTGCGGCCACCTCGGGGTCCAGCAGGCCGTACTTGGCCTTCAGGCGGTTGAGGCGCAGGCCGGCCTCGTAGGTCGCGGCCACGATCTCCTCGCGGGTCATCCACTCCGTCTCGTAGTTTAGGACGTACTTCCAACTGGGCTGCACGAGGGCCCGACGGTGCTCCTCGGCCGTGCGCCAGAAGAGGCGGTAGCCGTACTTCTCCGGGGCCTCCCACACCTCGCTGCCGGGGTCCAGGAAGGGGGCCAAGGGCGAGATGAAGGGGAAGAGCCGCCGGTCCTCGGGCCCGGTGAAGCGCTGCAGGAGGTGCTCGCAGTAGTCAATGGTTCCCATGACCGAGCCGTAGGTCTGGTAAGGCAGGCCGATCATGAAGTAGACGTCCACGCGGCGCGCCCCCACCTCCAGGGTGTGCGCCAACGTGGCCTCCAGGGCGGCGTTGGTGTAGGGCCGGCCGAAGGCGTGCCGCACCCGCTCGTCGTGGGACTCGGGCGAGATCTCCAGGGTGAAGTTCGGGAAGGCCCGGGCCAGCCGCTCCAGGAACCCGCGGTCCGCCCCGTCAAAGAGTTCCACGATGACCGGGCCCTCGTACCGCCCGATGGCATCAAACACCCGCAGGGCGTAGTCCTCGCCCGGCTGGCGCAGGTCCCCCAGGATGAAGATGGGGCCGTTGGAGAAGCGGCCGATGTTGCGGATGTCCCGCACCAGGTCCTCGGGGCTGCGGAAGGCCGGCTCGGCGCGGTTGTGGATGCGGCGGTAGGCCTGGCGGGAGCCGCCACAGGTCTTGCAGCCGTAGGTGCACCCCCGCACCGTCAGCGCGGCGGTGATGGGGTACCGCAGCCAGTCGCCAAAGGGGATGAAACTGGCCAGGTCCAGGTACCGCGCCACCGCCCGCACCACATAGGAGTAGTCCAACATCACGTGGTCCAGGTTCGGGGGCGAGAAGGTGATGGGGTTCTGGTGCACCTGGCCTGCCGCATCGGTCCAAGTGAGGTTGGGGATGGCCTCCCAGGCATGGGGGAGCGGCTCCCCGCGGGCCTGGGCCCGAAGTTGCTCCATCAGGAGGCGCACCGGCTCCTCGGTGGAGTCCCCCCGCACGACGAAGTCCACCTCCGGCCGCTGGACCAGTTCCTCGGCGAAGTAACTGGCGGAGAAGCCCCCCAGGATGACCGGCGTCTGAGGGTGGTGCTTCTTCACCAGCCTGGCCACCTCCAGCGCGCCGTGCACGTGGGGCATCCAGTGCAGGTCAATGCCGAAGGCCAGGGGGTTGAGGGACCGGATCGTCCGCTCCGGGTCGTACCGCCGGGAGCGGAGCATCCGCACCGCCAGGTTCACGATGCGCACGTGCCAGCCGTGCCGCTCCAGGTACTCAGCGATGGTGGTGAACCCGATGGGGTACATCTCAAACACGGTGGAACTGGGCACCAGGTCGCTGATGGGCCCGTAGAGGATGGACTCCTTCCGAAAGTCGTACACGCTGGGCGCGTGCAGAAGGACCAAATCGCTCTGTACCATTCCCCTCTCCAACGACGCAAGATCTCACCACAGAGGACACAGAGGGCACAAAGTTTTTTTCAAAAGATTTTTTCCTCTGTGTTCTCTGTGTCCTCTGTGGTGTTCCCCTTCCTCAGCGGGGACGGGCACGGGCCCCGGGCACGGGGACCGATTCCAGGATTTCCTGCACTACGCTGCGGGCGTCCACATCCTTGATGCGGGCCGAAGGGCTGATGATGAGGCGGTGGGCCAGGGTCGGCTCGGCCAGGGCCTTGATGTCGTCTGGGATGACGTACTCGCGCCCCTGGACGGCGGCCAGGGCGCGGGACGTCTTGTAGAGGGCCAGCGACCCCCGGGGGCTCGCGCCCAGGTAGACGTCCGGGTGCTTGCGGGTGGCCCGCACCAACTCCACGATGTACTCTTTGATGAGGTCGTCCACGTAGACGTCCTTCACCCGCTCCTGAGCCTGGACGAGTTCCTCCGCCGAGACCACCTGGCCGATCTCCTCCACCGGGTGGATGACCCGCTGGGAGTCCAGGATGCGCATCTCCTCCTCGGGCTCCGGGTAGCCCAGGCGGATACGCAGCATGAAGCGGTCCACTTGCGCCTCCGGCAGGGGGAAGGTCCCTTCGTACTCAATGGGGTTCTGGGTGGCCAGCACGAGGAAGGGGCGGCTCAGGGGGTAGGTCACGCCGTCCACTGTCACCTGGCGCTCCTCCATCGCCTCCAGGAGCGCGGACTGGGTCTTGGGCGTGGCCCGGTTGATCTCGTCGGCCAGGACGATCTGGGCCATGATCGGCCCAGGGCGGAACTCAAACTCCCGCGTCTTCTGGTTGAAGACGGAGACGCCGGTCACGTCGGTGGGGAGCATGTCGGGCGTGAACTGGATGCGCCGGAAGGTGCATCCCACCGACTTGGCCAGCGACTTGGCCAGCATGGTCTTGCCCACGCCGGGCACGTCCTCCACCAGGAGGTGGCCCTGGGCCAGGAGGGCCACCACGGCCAACTGCACCTCTTTGTGCTTCCCGAGGATCACCCGCTCCACGTTGGCGATGATCCGCTCGGCCACATCTCGGATTTGGTCCATCTCACCATCCCTGACCAGAAACTCTCTTACCTGCTCTCCATTCCAGCACTTGATGCTGCAATTCTACTGAAGTGTACTGCGCGCGGAGGTCTTTCAAAGCGCCGGCCCAGTCAAATCTGGGCTTTCGCTTCCCTCTCCGCGCCCGCTTCTGCAGGAGGAACTCCACAAAATCCCGCACTTCTTCCTGGATTTCCTGCGGGAGTTCCTTCACCAACTCCTCAAGGGGCCTCTGACGCTCCATCGCCTTGCTTCTCCTCGCTTCGCCTTTCACCAGGGGGAGAACCTTCATCGGTTCCCCCGCTGGGGCTGATCCCTGCCTGGCCCTCCCACCACTTCTTGAGCCGCTCCGCGATCTCCCGCTCGTACCCCTCGGTCCCCGGCGTGTAGAACCGCCGGCCGCGCAGAGCGTCCGGCAGGTACTGCTGGGCCACCCAGTGGCCGGGGAAGTCGTGGGGGTACTGGTACCCCTTGCCGTGGCCCAGGGCTGCGGCATCGCGGTGGGCGTCCTTCAGGTGGTCGGGGACCTCCGTCTTGCCCTCCTCTTCCACCGCGGCCAGGGCCCGGAAGTAGGCCCCGCACGAGTTGGACTTGGGCGCGGTGGCCAGGTACAGGGTGCATTCGGCCAGGTGGTACTGGGCCTCCGGCAGGCCGCACCACTCCAGGGCCTGGGCGCAGGCCGCGGCCACCACGATCCCCAGGGGGTCGGCCAGGCCGATGTCCTCCGCCGCCAAGATGAGGAGCCGCCGCATGATGAAACACGGGTCCTCCCCGGCGTAGATCATCTTCGCCAGCCAGTAGAGCGCGGCATCCGGGTCGCTCCCCCGCACCGACTTGATGAAGGCCGAGATGGTGTCGTAGTGCTCGTCGCCCCCCTTGTCGTAGCGCACGGCGCGCCGCTGGATGGAGTCCTGGGCCACCTCCAGGGTCACGTGGACGACGCCATCCTCCCCCGGCGGCGTGGATTCCACCGCCAGTTCCAACGCATTGAGGGCAGCCCGGGCATCCCCGCCGGCCACCTCCGCCAGGTGCTGGAGCGCATCCTCATCCACCCGGACCGGCCGGCGGCCGTACCCCCGCACCGGGTCCTCCAGGGCACGGCGCAGCACTGTGAGGGTCTCCTCCGGCGTGAGGGGCCGCAACTGGAAGACGCGCGAGCGGGAGAGGAGGGGCCCGATGACTTCAAAGTAGGGGTTCTCCGTGGTAGCGCCGATGAGGATGATGGTGCCATCCTCCACGTGGGGCAGGAGGGCATCCTGCTGCGCCTTGTTGAAGCGGTGGATCTCGTCCACCAGGAGGATGGTCCGCTGGCCGTACATCCCCATCCGCTCCTGGGCCTCCTGCACCACGCGGCGGATGTCTGCCACACCGGCCAGGACCGCGCTCAGGGTCTCAAAATGGGCTTGGGTGCGGTGGGCGATGATCATGGCCAGGCTGGTCTTGCCGGTCCCCGGCGGCCCCCACAGGATGATGCTGGAAAACAGGCGGTCCGTCTCAATGGCGCGGCGCAGGAGCCTCCCTGGGCCCACGATGTGCTCCTGCCCCACCAGTTCGTCCAGAGTGCGGGGCCGCATCCGCGCCGCCAGGGGGGCCTCCGCCTTCATCCGCTCCCGCCGGGCATGGTCAAACAGGCTCACGGCTCCATTGTACTAGAGGGGTGACAAACGGTCAAAAAGGCGGGCTGAACTGCCTGCAGGGGCATCCCCCTGGGCACTGTCAACGGATTCCGGGAACGGATTGAACGGACCTAGCCGGCCGCAGGGTGCGCCACCCCGTAGGGGCAGGCCTCGTGCCTGCCCCCTAGACCCCGAAAGCCAGGTGCAGGGCGGCGCGCAGCCCAGCCGCCAGGAGCGCCGTGAGGGGGATGGTGAGGAGCCAGGCCCAGGCGATCTCCCGGGCCACACCCCACCGCACTTTGGAGAGCCGCTCCCCCGAGCCCACGCCCAGGATGGCCGAACTGACCACGTGGGTGGTGCTCACCGGCCCGCCCAGGAGCGCCGCCCCCAGGATGACCAGGCCGGCCGCCAGTTGCGCCGTCACCCCGTGGATGGGACGGATGCGGTAGAACTTGCCCCCCAGGGTCCGGATGATGCGCCACCCGCCCAGGGCCGCGCCCAGGGCGATGGCCCCCGCGCTGACCACGATCACCCAGCGCGGCACGGCGAACTGCGGGAGCACCCCCGCGCTCACCAGGGCCATGGTGAGGATGCCCATCGTCTTCTGGGCGTCGTTGGCCCCGTGGCTCAGGGCCAGCCCTACCGACGTAGCCCACTGCAGGCGGCGGAAGAGCCGGTTCACCCGCGGCGAGGCCCCCCGCGCCAGGAAGAGGGTCGCCCGCATCACCAGGTACCCCACTGCAAGCCCCAGGAGCGGCGAGAGGAAGAGGGAGAGGAACACCCGCCCCAAGCCCGCCAGCCGCACGGTCCTCAGGCCCGCGCTGGCCCCCACCGCCCCCACCAGGCCCCCGATCAGCGCGTGGGAAGAACTGGAAGGGATCCCCAGGAGCCAGGTCAGCACGTTCCAGGCTATGGCGCTCAGGACCGCCGCGAGGATGGTCCCCACCGTGACGGCGGCCGGGTCCACCACATCGCGCCCTATCGTCTCCGCCACAGCCACGCCGAAGAGGAACGGCCCCAAGAACTCCCCCACCCCGGTCACCAGCAACGCCCGCCGCGGCGACATGGCCCGCGAGGAGATGACCGTGGCCACGATGTTGGCGCTATCGTGGAAGCCGTTCAGGAAGTCAAAGGCGACGGCAGCGGCGATGAGGGCCACGAGGATGGGCGGAAGGCTCGGCATGGCTCGGTCCCCTCCCTCTGGGAGGAGCGCCTACCTGGCCCGGTAGGCCCGGGCCAGGTCGGTGAAGGCATCGGCCACGTAGTCCAGGTCTTCGGGCGTCAGGTGCTGGTGGCACCCCAGGTAGAAGCCCCGCTCGCCCAGGTATTCGGCGTTGGGCACGCGGCCGGCATAGGCCTCGGCGAGGTGCGCGTAGGCTGGTTGCTGCGTGGGGATGCTGCGGAAGAGGGGCCGTGTCTCAATCCCCCGCTCCGAAAGGAGCGCGCACCACGCATCCCGCGAGAAAGGGGCCTCCGGCCGCACCACCAGGGGCTACCCCAGGTACCCCACAGCCTCGTCGTACTCTGGCAGTTGGAACCACTCCCGCAGGCCCGCCAGCCGCTCGTTCAGCCCCCGCACGTTCTCCCGCCGCGCCCGGAGGATCTCCTCCGCGTCCGCCACCTGGGGCAGGGCCAGCGCGGCCTGGAACTCCAAGGTCTTGAAGTTGAACCCCACCAGGTCGTGGACGAACCACCGCGGGAGGTCTTCCTCCGTGCGGTAGACGCGCCCCTGGTCCTTCAGCCGCCGGGCCAGGTCGTCAATGGCCTCGTCGTCGGTGGTGATGGCCCCCATCTCCCCGGCCTGGATGTTGTGGGAGATGTAGAAGGAAAAGATGCCCAAGACCCCTAGGCTGCCCACCCGCCGCCCCTGGTAGAGGGAGCCGTGGGCCTGTGCCGCGTCCTCCACCACGGGGACGCCGTACCGTTCCCCCAGGGCCAGGAGGCGGTCCATGGGCGCGGGATACCCCATCAGGTGCACCGGCACGAGGGCGCCGTATTCCCCTGGGCGCGCCTCCGCCAGCAGCGCCTCCACCTGGTCCGGCAGGAGGTGGAAGCGGACGGGGTCCACGTCCACGTAGACCGGCTCAAACCCCGCGTGCCAGATGGCATTGCTGGTGGCGATGAAGGATAGGGCAGAGGTGATGGCCTTGGTCCCCCGGGGCAGCCCCAGGCGGTGCCGCAGGGCGAGGAGCCCGGCCATGAGCGCGCTGGTGCCGGAGTTGGTGGCAATGCAGGACCGGCACCCGACGAACTCGGCCCAGGCCCGCTCAAACTGGGCCACCTTGGGCCCTTCGGAGATGCGGCCCGAGTCCAGCACCTCCTGGACCAAGCGCCGCTGCTCCGGCGAGGCCCGGAACTCGGCGATGGCGATGCGTCGCATGGGCTGGTTATCCCTTCTGTGGGCAGGCACTGCTCTCGCCTCTCCTCCGCCCGCCGCAGGCAGGCAAGGGCGGACCGCTCCCGCCAGGTCTAGGAGCCGACCCTGCCATCCCCTTGGCCCCCCGGGGACAGGCCGAACGCCTGGCGCAACTGCTCCTTGCAATCGCGGTGCACCAAGGCCACCACCCTGTCCCCGGGCTGGAGGACGGTATCCCCGTGGGGAAGGACCAGCCTCCTGCCCCGCTGGACGGAGACCAGGACGCACTCCCTGGGCAAGTCCAGGTCCCTGATGGGACGGCCAGCCACTGGCCCTCCGTGGTTGACCACGAGTTCCACGAACTCCGCGCTGGCCACGCGCCCCAGGCGCAGCCGATCCATCCGGTGCTGCAACTCTACCCGGCGGGCGATGGCGGCGTTGTACGCCCGCACGATATCGCTCCTCCGCAACCATCCCACCAGGCGTTTGGGGTCCTCGCGGCTGACCACGGGCAACTGCCCGATGTCCCGCACGCCCATACGTTTCAGGGCCGTCCAGAGGGGCTCATCCGGATAGGCCACCACCAGCGAGGTGGTGGCGATGTCCCGCACGGTCGCGCCCGGCTGGCGCTTCCCCTCGCTGGTCACCCGCTCCAGGTCCTGGAGGGTGACCACACCGTACAGGTTGCCCTCCGCGTCCAGGACGGGGAATCCGTTGTAGTGGCTGGTGGCGAACTTGTCCGCAAGGTCCCGCAAGGGCATCTCCAGCGGCACCCATTCCGGGTCCTCCTCCATCGCCTCGCCGACGGTGATCCCCTGCATCACGTCAATGTCCCTCCCTCGCTGCAGGTGGATGCCCCGGCGGACCAGTTTCTCGGTGTAGATGGACTCCCGGTGCAGGCGGCCAGCCACGAGGGTGCTCACCACGCAGGCCAACATCAGCGGGAGGATGATGCGGTAGTCATCCGTCATCTCAAAGAGGATCATCAGGGCTGTGAGAGGGGCCCGGGCTGCTCCGGAGAAGACCGCAGCCATCCCCACGATGGCGTACGCGCCGCTCCCGGCCGTGACCGCTGGCCAGAGGGCATGGACGGTGCTCCCAAAGGCCGCACCCAGCATGGCCCCCATGTAGAGGGACGGCGCGAAGATGCCCCCCGAGGCCCCCGACCCCAGCGTGAGGGAGGTGGCCACCAGTTTGGCCCCCAGCAGGACCAGCGCGAGCCCCACGTCCATGGTGCCCAGGAGGGATTTCCCGATGGTCTCGTAGCCCGACCCGAAGACCTGGGGGTAGGCCAGCCCCACAAGGCCCACCAGAAGCCCTCCCGCCGCGGGTTTCAGGTAGGCCGGGACCCGCCAACGGCCAAACATGTCCTCCAGGGCGTACAGGACGCGGATGAAGGCCACGCCCACCGCCGCGGCCAGCACTCCCAACACCGCGTAGAACCCCAACTCCCAGGGGCTCACCAGGTTGTAGCGGGGCACGGCGAAGACTGGCGAGGCCCCGAAGGCCAGGCGGCCCACCACCGAAGCCGTGACCGCGGCAATGACCACGTTGCCGATGGATTCCACCTCCACCTCGCCCAGGATCACCTCTACGGCGAAGATGACGCCAGCGATGGGCGCTTTGAACGAGGCAGCAATTCCGCCGGCCGCGCCGCAGGCGACCAGGGTGCGGATGCGGCGGTCCGAGAGCCGCAGCCATTGGCCCAGAGCGGAGCCCAAGGCCGAGCCGATCTGCACGATAGGCCCCTCTCGGCCCGCAGAGCCACCGGAGCCGATGGTCACAGCAGAGGCCACCGATTTGACCACGGCGACGACGGGCCGGATGCGGCCCCCACGCAGGGCGACGGCCTCCATCACCTCGGGCACGCCGTGGCCCTTGGCCTCGGGGGCCAGGAAGACAACCAGCGGTCCCACCAGAAGCCCGCCCAGGGCCGGGATGAGGACCACGTAGAACTGCCCCAAGGGGCTCAGCCAGGCAGCGGCACGGACGAAGCCGATTTCCTGGACCAAGGCGATAAGGTAATGGAAGACCAGGTACGCGCCCCCCACCCCAAAGCCAGCCAACACTGCCAAGCCCACCGTCACAAGGGCTTCCGGGGGCTGCACCCGCTCCAGAAGATGGGAGATCCGCACCCTCAGCAACCAGGACCTGTTCCGTTGAGCCGAGACGGCCATCCGCACACCTCCAGCCGGCAGCGTTCAACTCCTTCATTGTAGCACGGGGCCAGAGGAGGGCCAAATGTGGCCGCAGCCAGC
>DAOTYM010000411.1:0-1995 GCA_034434775.1 Anaerolineae bacterium
CCAAAGGGCAACTGGCGGACCTCCACGGCAGGCTGTGCACGCACGATGGCCTGATCGTAGATCGAGAAGGCCATCCCTATGCGGTGATTGAGAGTAAAGTGGTCCAGAAGGCCAAGCATGCCACAGAGAAAGCAGTGAAGGTCGCCATGGAACATCCTGCCTTGAAGCGGGCCCACCCAACGCTCCGTTCATCCATCGTGGTGCTTGCCGGGGACTTCACACCAGAACCTTTGCGCATGGTTGAAGCCACCGGTGCAAACCTCTTGTTCATCCCGCAAGACCATCTCGCATTGGTTTGCCGAGAACACGGGATTGAGATCCTCTGGGAAGATAGGCAAGCAGGGGAGTATGCGGTAGCAGCACTGGAACGGTACAGTGCGCTGACCTCAGAACAGCGCAAGGATCTGGGAGAGCGCATCTTGAAGCCAGTGGTTGCACAATTGCGAGAGGCTGTCATAGCTGCTATCGCCGAGGTGTCGGAGAACCCGGTGGTTGGTGTATGGATAGATATCTTCTTCCAGAGAGGGGAAATAGGGCATCATGAGTTTGATAGCATTGAGGCTGCTCTGGACTACCTCCGTTCATGGTCTGAGTGATGCTTCCTTCAAAAAACAGGGTGAGGGAGCTGCTCCCGCCTTGCTTGCCTAGTTCCTGCGTGCCTACCTGCCGTATCCCCGGCAACATGGGTCCGGTGTGCGAAGCCCCTGCAACAAAACCGTTTCCACAGGCCTTTTCACGGCCCAGGTCTCCGCCTCCAGGTGGAGGGAAAGCGCACTAGCCGCGCGCTCTTGCCACCCTCAGAAGCGCAGAGAACGTGCGGCTTTCACCCTATCCCCTGCCGCCTTCGGTTGTCCCTTCCTCTCCGCACGCGGAGAGGAAAGGGGTGCCGTCACAGGCTGTGGAGCAGTAGGGGCGATTCACGAATCGCCCCTACAATGCCTCGTCCCCGCCGCCTGTGGCGGCGCACCCTTAATCCCTTGTTGACGGCCTGCCCGCGGGGGGAGAGGGCTCTGCCGTCTCGGCCAAGACCTCCTGCATCACCCTGGCCAGGTCCTCCAGGCGGTAGGGCTTGGCCAAGACGCTGCGGAAGCCATACCGGGCGTGTTCGGCCAGGACGGGGTCGTTGGAGTAGCCGCTGGAGACGACCATCCGCACCTCCGGGTCCAGGCGCAGGAGTTCCTGAGCCGCCTCCTTGCCCCCCATGCCGCCCGGGACCGTGAGGTCCAGGACCACGGCGTGGAAGGGGCGGCCCGCATCCCGCGCTGCCCGGTACCGCTCCAGGGCCTCGGCCCCGTCCCGGGCCACGGCGACCTCGTAGCCCAGGCGCTCCAGCATCACCCGCAGCGCCTCCCGCACCGCCTCTTCGTCGTCCATCACCAGGACCCTGCCCCGGCCGCGCTGGGGTTCTCGCCGGTCCTCCCGCCGCGGGGCCGGCTTCTCGGAGGCCGGGAGGTAGATGTCAAAGCGGCTCCCCTTCCCCAACTCCGACTCCACGGTGATGTGGCCCCCGTGCCGCCGGACGATGGAGAGGGCCGTCGCCAGCCCCAGCCCGTGGCCCTCCTGCTTGGTGGTGAAGTAGGGGTCAAAGATGCGCGGGAGGTGCTCCTGGGGGATGCCGATCCCCTGGTCCTGGACGGAGATGCGCACGTACCGGCCCTCTGGGAGGGGCAGGGGCGAGGGCGAGTCCAGGACCACGTTCGCGCAGGCGATGCGCACCACGCCTCCCTGGGGCATGGCCTGCCGGGCATTGAGGACCAGGTTCTGGATGACCTGGCTGATCTGCCCCTCGTCAGCCTCCACGGCCCACAGGTCCGGCGGGAAGGCGAACTCGGCGCGCACCGCCGCACCCCGCAGGACGAACTCGGCGGACTCCCGGATGAGGTCCACCAGCGACATGAGCCTGCGCACGGGCGCGCCGCCTCGGGCGAACGTCAGCAGTTGCTGGGTGAGGTCCCGGGCGCGGAAGCAGGCTTTCTCCGCCTTCTCCAGGATCTC
>DAOTYM010000412.1:0-10811 GCA_034434775.1 Anaerolineae bacterium
TGGGGACGTACTCCTCCACCATGAAGGGGCCCGTGCCCACCGCCTGGCTCTTCAGGGCATCGTCGCCGACCTTCTGCACAAAGGTTGGGCTGTACATGGAGAAGGTCTTGACGTGGAGGACGTTGTAGATCCCCGGGTAGGGACGCTTCAAGGTCACGCGAACCGTCAGGGGGTCCACCACCTCAATCTTGTCAAAGGGGATCATGTCCCACATGGGCAGCTTCTTCTCAATCTTCCGCTCCAGGTTCCACTTGACCACCTCGGCGTTGAAGTCCGTGCCGTCGTGGAACTTGACCCCAGATTGGAGGGTCCAGGTGTGGACCAACCCGTCGTCGGAGACTTTGATGTCCTTGATGAGCAGGGGCTTGATCTCGCCAGTGGCATCCCGGTCCACCAAGGTCTCGTAGAACTGCTGAACGATCTCGTTCAGGCCGTATTGGTTGACCCCGTTGCAGTCCAGGTGGACGATGCCGGGCACGGCGACGGTCAGGGTCCCCCCATATCGGGGCTTGCCCTTCTCAGGGGTCACCTCTACCACCACCGTCTGGACCACCGGCTTCTCCACGACCTTCTCTTTTTCCACCACCACGGTCTGGACAACGGGTTTTTCTACGACCTTCTCCTTCTCCACCACCACGGGGGTGGGGGCGGGACCGCACGCCGAAAGGATCAGCGCGGTCAGGGCCAGCAACACAGGGACCACACGCCAGGCTTTCATCTGTCACCTCCTCCTGCTTCTTCTCAAGAGAGCCAACCTCCGAGCACCGCAAAAGGGACCCCTTGAAGCGGACCTCACTACCCTTCCTTACACCACCTCCTTTCTGACATTCCCCCGGCTCCCGCCCTTCAGTGCCTGGCTTTCCCCAAGCCGTGAAGTTCTCACCTGCGGCGACGCAGCCGGGGGTCCAGCGCGCTGCGCAAGCCATCCCCAAAGGTGTTGTAGCCGAAGACCGCCAGCGTGAGGGCCAGGCCCGGGAAGATCATCACGTGGGGAGCGATGCGAGCCCACTTCATGCTGTCCTGGAGCATGGAGCCCCACTCCGGGGTCGGTGGCGCCACCCCCAGGCCCAGGAAACTCAGCGCGGCTGTGGTGAGGATGGCACTGGGGATGAGGAGGCTCACCTGCACAATGATGGGGGCCGCAATGTTGGGGAGGATGTGCCGCCTCAAAATCTGGAGGTCGGAGACCCCCAGGCAGATGGCGGCCTCCACGTAGGCGTTCTCTCTGACGGAGAGGGTGAGGCCGTGGGCCAGGCGGGCGAACTCTGGCAACTGCCCTATGGCCACGGCCACGATCACGTTCTCAATCCCCGAGCCCAGGATGGAGATGATGGCCAGGGCGACGATGATCCCCGGGAAGCAGAGCATGACGTCCACCAGCCGCATGAGGGGGGTCTCCAACCAACGGTACCACCCGGCCACGGTGCCGAGGCCCACCCCTCCCACTGCTGCCAGTCCCACGGCCGAGAACGAGACCAGGAGGGAGATGCGCGCCCCGAAGATGATGCGGCTCAACTGGTCGCGGCCCAGGTAGTCCGTCCCCAGGAGGAACTCCCTGTTAGGGGGTTGCAGGCCGTGCTGGGGCGAGATGGCATTGGGGTCCTTCGGGGCAACCCAGGGGGCCAGGGCGCCCACCACCAGGAAGGCGATGACGATGAAAGCCCCGACGGCGGCAAGCCTGTGCAGCCGCACGAAGCGGCCTATCCCTTTGCCCCAACGGACCCAGATGCTCTCGCCCGCCTCTGCAAAGCGCGTGGACGAGAACGCGGCGGATGTGCGCTCACCCATACCGAATCCTCGGATCAATGACGCTGTACAGGATGTCCACAACCAGGTTGATCAGCACGAAGGCTGTCCCGAACACCAGCAGGACCCCCTGGACGATGGGGATATCGCGCTGTTCCACAGCCGTGACGAGGAGGCGGCCCATGCCTGGCCAGGCGAAGACCGTCTCGGTGACCACGGCACCGCCCAACATGTACCCAAACCGGAGGCCCACCACGGTGGTGATGGGGATGAGGGCGTTGCGCAGGATGTGGCGGAGGAGCACCATCCGCTCCGGGAGCCCCTTCGCCCGGGCCGTGCGCACGTAGTCCTCGCCGAACACCTCCAGGAGGGCAGAGCGGGTCATGCGGGTGATGAAGGCAATGGAGTAGACCGAAAGGCAGAAGGTGGGCATGAGGTAGTGCTTCCAGGTCTGGTTGCCAGCCGTGGGCAGGATGTGCAGGCGGAGGCTGAAGATGTACATGAGGATCAGCGCCAGCCAGAACACGGGCGTGGAAATGCCCACCAGGGCCAGGATGCTGAAGAGGTAGTCCCAGAACCGCTCCTGCTTGACGGCAGCGATGAGGCCCATGGTGAGCCCCGTCACCACCGCCAGGGAGATGGCGGCCAGGGAGAGTTTGACCGTGTTGGCGAAACGGGTGGAGATCTCCACGATGACGGGCCGGCGCGTGATGTACGACCTGCCCAGGTCCCCTCTGGCGAGGTTCTTCAGGTACTCCACGTACTGGACGTGGACGGGCTTGTCCAGCCCCAGTTCCTTGCGGACCTGTTCCAACGTCTCCCGGGTTGCCTGTTCCCCGGCATACATCTGCGCTGGATCGCCAGGGATGACGCGGAAGGCCAGGAAGACCAGCGTGACAACCAGGAAGACGGTGGGTATGCTGACCAAGACCCGCCGGATGAGATACCTGGTCACGGGCTTTCCTCCCTGAGGGCAGAGGCCAGGCTTTCGTGCCTGAAGACGCCTCTGTTGCCAGAACCCTTCCTATCTCGGGGGAGCACCGCGGGTCCCTGGTGCTCCCCCTGTGCGCTAGATTTCTATCTTCTTGTACGTCCACTCCTTGGGCGAGAGGCGCACCGCACCCTCGGCCGTCACCAAGTAGTTATCGGAAATCAGGAAGGCCCGATCTCCCTTGAGACGGGTGCTGGGGTGGAACGAGAGCACCATGTTGGCTTCCAGCGGCCAGTCTGGGGTGAACCAGGAAGAGGGCCCGTCGCTCTCGTCCAGGCCGATGCTGTGGCAGTCAGGGGTGTGCTTGCCCTCCACAGGGAACCCCAGTTCCTCCCAGGTCTTGTTGGTGATTTCGGCGATCTTGCCGATGGGCACGCCCGGCCTTGCCGCCCTGGCTGCAGCCTCAATGACCTTCTCGTGGGCCTCCACCTGGGCCTGGATCTCCGGCGGCAGGTCCTTGAAACTGAAGAGCGCGGTCTGCTCGTACCAATAGCCCAGGGGGCCGGTGTACACCAATTCAAAGATGAAGATGTCGTCTTCGCGGAAGGTGCGGTCCAAGGGGGTAGGGATGGTGTAGGGCCTGAGGTCCAGGGAAAGTTTGGAGCGCCCCCAGAAGCACCCCTGGGCTTTGAGCACCTCTTCCGCTGCCGCTGCTGCATCCCACACGCGCACGCCTGGCCGGGCCACCTCGGCAAAGGCCAGCATCCCCTCAGTGAGGATCCGCCCGGTGCGGTAGATCTCCTCAATCTCAAAGTGAGACTTGATGGAGCGCATGGCGTCCAGTTCCCGGGTGATGTCCACGAACTCGTAGCCGGGCAAGAGTCGGTGGATGCGCTCCCACTCGCCCACCAGCCAACTGGTGGAGACGTGTTCCACACCGATGCGCTTCCGGTCCCCGGCCAGTTCCTTAGCGTTCTCCACCGCCCGGCCGAAGGCATCCGGGTCGGGGTTCTCCACCCAGGAGGTCGTGGCCTCCTGGCGGTTCCACATTGCCCCGTAGGCCGACCACTGGATGAGCGCGGGCTCCGGATGCCGGGCTCCCACGACCACGTAAGCAGGTCCCGCCCACAGCACCAGGTTGGTGAAGTACTTCGCCATGCCCATCATGCCCGGAGCACCGTGGGCTGGAATGAAGACCGCCCCGAGCCCTTTCTCGTCCATGAGAGCCTGGAGCCGTTCCACCCGCCGGGCGACGTCCTGTTCCAAAGCAAAGCGTCTCAGCATCGGTTCACCCTCCTTCGGCCAATGAAGATTGCACGGCTTCGCGCAAGGAGCGCACCGTGTGGGGTTCCGTGTAGACCATCCGGAAGAACTCCGGAAGGCGGTCCGCTGCCTTCATTTTGGCATAGCATTCCCGCATCAGTTCCCGGCCGTACCAGTAGTGGGGGAACCCGGTGCACCAGAGGGGATCGGTCCAGAAGTGGTACCGCTTCTCGGCGAAGACGCGGGAAACGTGGGTCGCCTCCATAAGGCGGGTGACAGCCGTCTCCTTATCCATGCCATCCGCGTTGCAGTCAAAGGCCAGGTTGGTGCTCACGGCCGAGCAGAAGCGGTTGTAGACGTCGTAGATGCGGTCGTCCACCGTCTCCACCAGGCCCAGGACCTCCTGGCCGATCTCCGCCATCCCCTCCACGACAGGCGTGATGGGGGTGTTGGAGAAGTAGAGGGTGGCCTCCACGGGAAGCCGCCCTTCACGGTAGCACCACTCGCGCAGCGCGGAGTAGGTCTGGTGGCCAGGGAAGGCCTCGTGGCAGAGGACGTGCTTCAGGCTGGGGATCTCCCAGCCGATATCCCCGTTCAGGAAGACCCGCCCTTGGTAGTCCCGGGCGTAGTCGCTGTAGCCGCGGTAGGGGTAGTTCTGAGGGAAGGAGAGGACGACCTGATGGCCCGGAGGCAGGGGCATGATCCGCCGTTCCGTCTCCTGGCGAGCCCTCTCCAGGAAGGAGCGGGCCAGGTCCATGAGGGCTTGCCCCTGGACCGTCTGCCGGTCGCGCCACTGAGGGATAGCGATGGAGAGGTCATCTGGGTAGCCTGCCTCCACTAGCAGGGACCGCAGTTCGTCCTCCAGCGCCTGGACCGTGGCCTGGGGCACCCTCTCGCCAGGGACCTGGAGGTAGGTAGCCACCCGTTCGGCATAGGGGATCTCCTCCCCCAGCCCCTCCCGCACCATCATGCGGAAGGCCTGCAGGAGGTCCCGCACGTACTCCCTCCGGGGCGGGGGCAGGACATCCAGGCCCGCCTCCACCTCCTCAACGTTCCGGCCGATCTCCTCCCAGCCCCAGGAGGGCGTGGAGACAGGATAGGTGTAGGTCGCCGTGGAGAGAAGGGGCTCAATGCCCTTCTGCTCGCCGACCGCCTTGTTCAGCGCCAGGGCCACCTGGAGGAACGTCCCGATCACCTCTTCCACGTCCATGGCCAATCCCCCTCTTCCGGGTTTCAGGGGAGGACACAGGAGTTCACGCCTGAGAAAGGCCGAGTTGGGCGGCGTGGGCGGCCAGGGCCGGGTCCTTCAGCATTCCCTCCTGCTCCGTCCGGGTGTGGGCCGGGGCTTCCACCACCAGGTAGTCCAGAGAGCCCAGCCCGAGTTCCACGGCCCTCTTGATCTGCCCCATCTCCTCCACCGGGATGTCCAGGCGGTTCTTCTCGGGGAACTGCTTCAGGATCTTCACCGCCTCGGCGTCAATGGCCACCATGTCCCCCGAAGCCATGATGACGTTGGGGTAGACGTAATCCCCCCGCCCGTGCCACGTCACGGTGCTCCGCCGGCCGTCCACGAGGACCAGGTGGGGCTGCCAACCCAGGTGGAGTTCCGCGATCTTGGCTTCCACCGTCTCGGTGTCTTCGTGGAGGAAGTCGCGGTCCTCCAGGTCAATCCAGCCGACAGCCAGTTTCAGGGAGGCGGAGAAGCGGCCAGCCGAGTGGCACCGCATGTTGGCCAGGTAGACACGCTTGTCCGCCTCGTAGATGCTGCGGGGGACGCGGAAAGACTTCCAGTACCGCCCCTCCACTTCCATAGGGAGCCACTGGTCGTACTGGAAGTTGATGAACTGGACACCGTAGCGGTGCAGGACGGGCATGACGCCCAACTTGGCGATGACTTTCTCCGTGGGCCAATCGGCCCGGCCGGACATTTCGCCCACGGTCACCTTGGCCCCAGCATCCTGGAGGATCTCAATGGCCGCGGCCAGGAACCCCAGGTCGGTGGAGAGGGGCAAGGCGTACGAGCAGTTGAAGTTGGGCTTGATCAGGACGCGGTCACCCGGCCGGATGGCTTTGTCCAGGCCTCCCAGGAGTTCCAGCGCCGTCCGGATGGAGGCCTGGAGGTAATCGCCGTTGAAGTGCGGGACCTTGGCGACCAGGGGCTTGCCCTCCCTGGTGAAGGGATTGGCCAGCCGAGGATGTGGCTTCAGAACCTGCGTATCCATGACAAAACGCTCCTCTACCTCTAACTTCCCGAACAGGGCCCTTTGCTCAGGTCAATGCGGGGCCGCTCCCCCGCAAGGACCCGGGCCATTTCCTCCAGCGTCTCGCCCAGTTCCAGGGCCCTGTTGGTGCCGGTCCCGCCGCCGATGTGGGGAGTGAGGATCACGTTGTCCAGGCGGCAGAGGGGGCTTTCGGCCGGCAAGGGTTCAAAGGTGAAGACATCCAGCCCGGCCCCGGCGATCTGGCCCTGGCGCAGGGCGTCAATGAGGGCCTCCTCGTCCACCACCCCGCCCCGACAGATGTTGACCAGGAAGGCCTCCCGCTTCATCAAAGCCAGTTGGTCCCGGCCGATCATGCGCTCCGTCTCGGAGGTGTGGGGCACGGCCAGGCACACGTAGTCGCTCTCCCGAAGGAGGTCCTCCAGGCTGCGGTACTCTGCATGGAAGAGGGCCTCCAGTTCCTCCGAGAGGCGGTTCCGCTTGTAGTAGAGGTTCCGCATGCCCATGGCATGGGCGCGCAGGGCCAGTTCGCACCCGATCTCGCCCATGCCGACGATGCCCAGCGTCTTGCCCCGGACCTCGTGAACGCGGGTGTTGTGCATCCAGTGGAAGGCCATCTTCCACTGGGCCGTGCGCTCTGGGCGCAGGCCCCGCAGCCGGTAGGCTCCGCTGGCCACGCTCTGGTGGGAGATGAGGAGGTCTTTGCTCAGGGCCAAGATCAGGGTCATGGCCAGTTCCGCCACGCAGTTGGGCCCCTTCCGCGGGACCGAGCCGAAAGCCAGCCCTCGGCCGCGTACCGCGTCCACGTCCACGTTGAAATAACTGCGCCCCATCTTGAGGACGACGCGCAGGTCCGGCAGCGCGTCCAGAAGAGGGCGGTCCACCGGCGCCGATTGGGTGACAAGCCCCACAATCCCGGGCGAGGCCAGGGCGTGGGCATCCCGCGCCTCGTCGGCGCACACCAACTCCAAGGTCTCAAATCGGCGGGCCACCTCGGGGACGGTGCCAGCGAACTCCGCATCGGTGATCAGGACCCGCCACCGCTCTTGCGTCTGCGAAGGTGCCATGTTTCCAGTCTCCTCAGAAGGCTCATGCGGCCTTGGAGGCCAGGATGCGCTCCATGGCCCGCTTCACCCGTTCCATTCCCTCGCGCAGTTTGTCCTCCGGCTGCAGGAAGGTGATGCGCAGGTACCGCTCGCACCCCGGGGCGAAGGCCGAGCCGGGGTAGACCAGCACGTGCTCCTCCCGGAGGATCTGGCGCGCCAGTTCGGCCGAGTCCATGCCCGTGAAGCCGATGTCGGCGAAGAGGAACTGCCCTCCCTGGGGCATCCCGTAGCGGATGCCCAGGCTGTCCAAGGCCTCCATGACGATGCGGCGGCGCCGGGCATAGGCCTGACGCATCTGTTCCACAGCGTCCTGCGGCCCGGTGAGGGCGGCCAATGCCGCGTACTGGGCCACGATGGAAGTCGCCCCCGTCACCGCGGCCTTGTGCTGGCGGACCTGGGCCATCAGGTCAGCGGGCCCGACGATCCAGCCGGCGCGCCAACCGGTCATGGCGAAGGCCTTGGAGAGGGCGTTCAAGGTGAGGGTGCGCTCCTTGCCCCCGGGCACAGCGGCTGGGCTCAGGTGTTGGGCGCCGTCGTAGAGGAAGAGGTCGTAGATATCGTCGGCCAGGATGAGGAGGTCCTCCTCCTGGGCGATGCGCACCAGTTCCCTCACGTCGTCCGGGGGGATCACCGCCGCGCTGGGGTTGTTGGGCGAGACCAGGAGCATGGCCCGGGTTCGCTCGGTGATGGCTTCCCGCATACGCTGGGGCACGAGGCGGAAGCCCTCCTCTGGGAGGGTAGGCACCCCCACCTTGATGCCCCGGGCGAAGCGCAGGGCATCGTTGTAGGTGTTGTAGTTGGGCTCGGGGAC
The DNA here is from genome assembly GCA_034434775.1 of Anaerolineae bacterium. Taxonomy (GTDB): domain Bacteria; phylum Chloroflexota; class Anaerolineae; order DTPP01; family DTPP01; genus DAOTYM01. Next base: position 8,077 of record DAOTYM010000412.1, read on the forward strand.
GAGGAGCGCATCCCCCTCGCCGATGGTGGAGATGACCATCAGGAAGAGGGCTTCCTGTCCCCCGTTGGTCACCACGACCTCTGTCTCGGGGTCCACGGTGATGCCGTTGACCTTCTGGACCCGCTCAGCGATGGCCTGCCGGAGGGGCAGGATGCCCTCCGGGGGCGTGTAATCGTTGCCGTGCTCCAGCATGGCCTTGCGGGCTGCCTCAACGATGTGCGGCGGCGTGTCAAAATCGGGGTCTCCCCGGCCGAGGACGATGGCGTCGGCGTAGCCGCGGGCCTCAGCGAGCAGGGAGTAGAGAAGGTCTGTCCCTCGTTTCTGGGTCTGTGTGGTCATGGTGCGCATCCTCATGCAGGTGTGGCTTCGCGCAGGGCCGCGAAGGCCTTGGCGAGCGCGCTTTCCGAAGTCATGGCAAGGCGGAGGACGCCCGGAGCGCCGAACTCCTCGCCCCAGGCCACTTCAAGCCCCTTCTCCCGCAGGCGAGCGTTCGCCCTCTCGCTGTCCCTCAAGCGCAGGGCGAGAAGGTTCACGGCCGCCCCCGGGAGGACCTCCAGGGAGAGCCCCCTGGCCTGCTCCACTGCCCACTGACGAAGCCGTGCCAGGGCCCTGACCTGCTCGGCATGGATCTGGGGGTAGCGCCCCGCCAGTTCCATGCCGGCCAGTTGGGAGGGGGTGCTGGTGCAGATGGAGATGACCTGCTTCTGCGAGCGCATCATCTCCAGCCATTCCTGCTTGGCAGCCAGGTAGCCCAGGAGCATGCTCTCCAGGCCCGCGCCAGGCCAGGCCTCCCCCAGGACCACCGTCCGCTCGGCCAGGTCTGGCTCCGCGGCCAGGAAGGGGCAGCCCTCTACCCAAGGGGCCAGGCCCTGATCCCAGATGACCGCTGCATCGTGCTCCTGGAGCGCGTGCGCGATCTCCTTCACAGAGGCCATGTCAAAGGCCGCGCCGGTCAGCCGCACGGGGGATTCCAGGTAGAAGAGCCGGACACCGCCCGCCAGGGCCTCCCGGATCCCCGAGAGAGTCGGGAGGAAGCCCTGGGCTCCTTCCGTGGGCAATCGGTGGACCCTGAGCCTCCGCACCCCAGCGGCTTTGAGGGCGCCGGGATGGACCACGTCCGGCAGGGCGACGCCGCCCAGGAGGTCGCCGAGTACCTGGATGGAGAGGAACCTCGCTTCCTGCACCCCGGCGGTGACCAGCACGTGGTCTGCGGCGTAGGGGCCGACGCCCATGGCCTGGAGCCACCCGGCCAAAAGTTCCCGCAGCCTGGGCATGCCAGGCACGTCCACGTAGTGGGTCTGCCCCCCGTGGAGGGCTGAGGCGACGGCTTCCACCACCTCGGCCTCCAGAGGCCGCGTGGGATGGTCCACGCTCAAATCCTCCGGAGAACGCTTCATGGGCGAGAGGACAGGCGCCTGGAGTAGGGCGTTGGCCTGGTGCCGTTGGATGACGAGTTCCTTGGTCTGAGAGTGTGCCATGTGCTTTCGGGCCTCCGCGTTGTTGAAGAAGTCAGTGCGATCCCGATCTGGGAGCCCGGCCAGGCAGCCGGGTTCGGGTCCGCTTCACTTGAACTCTTTGGCGGCTGGCGGGGCATAGACGCCCACGCGGCTGTGGGTCACACCTGCATCCACCAGGGCTTCCGCCACTTTCAGGGTGATCTTCAGGGGGTCCAGCACGGGGACGCCCAGTTCCCGCTCCACGTCGTCGCTGTAGCCGGCCATGGCCGCGCACCCCATGATGATGACCTCGGCCCCGTCCTCTTCCACCATTTTGCGGGCCAGGGCAAGCCCTTTGGCCTTGGTGCCCTCGGGGTCGGCATCCAGTTCGGCCACCGAAAGGCCCAGGGGGCGGACCGAGGCCATGCGCTCCAGCAGGCCATGGCGACGGATGTGGCGCACCTTCATGGGCACACGGGCGGGCTTCTCGGTCATGATGCCGAACTTTTCGCCCAGGAGCAGGGCTACTGAGAGCGTCGTCTCCTCCAGGCCGAGGACGGGGACGGCGGAGATCTCCTTGGCCGCCTCCACCCCTACATCGCAGAAGCAGGCCAGGATGATGGCATCAAACCCTTCTTGGTTCCCCCACTTCACCAGGTCTATGGTGGGCGCGATGGCGTAGGCCTCATCGTAGGAAGACTCCAGCGTCACTGGGCCGTGCTCAGGGCAGACTACAGTCACCTGGCAATCTTCCCGTTTGACCTCTTCAGCCACCTGACGGATCTTGTCCGTCATGGACTGAGACGTGTTCGGGTTGATGATCAGGATCCTCACGGGTTACTCCGCCTCCTCGGCCGCGTGGAGGCTCCGCAGAGCCGCCAACGCCCGGCGCTGAGCATCCATCATATGCGCGATGAGCAACTGTTCGGCGCGAGGCAGGTCTCGCTCTCGGATGGCATCCAAGATCTCCTGGTGGAGCCTGCCGGGTTCTTCGGGGTGGTTGTAGTGCGTCTTGGTGGTAACCCCCACGAGGAGCTGCGCTTGGGCGCGGAGGTTATCCCAGTAAGAGAGCAACCGCGCGTGGTCAGCCAGTTTGCAGATCAGGCCGTGGAAAGAGAGGTCCAGTTCTACGGTCTCTTCTGGCGCTTCCATGCGCTGGGCCGATTTCCCAAGGCGGTCCACCAGGTGCTGCAGTTCGTCCAGATCCTCCTCTGTGATGCGCTCCACCGCCCGGCGAAGCGCGCCCAGTTCCAGGAGGAGCCTCAGACTGTAGATTTCCTCTATATCCTTCTCAGTGAA
>DAOTYM010000413.1:0-7028 GCA_034434775.1 Anaerolineae bacterium
CCGCCGGCCGGGACACGCCTTACGACCGGGCCCGGGCGCTGGAGGCGTTCCTGCGGGGGATGGAGTACTCCCTGGACGTGCCTCCCCCGCCGCCAGAGGAGGATGTGGTGGCCTACCTCCTCCTGGACCTCCGACAGGGATACTGCGACTATTTCGCCACGGCCATGGCCGTCACGGCGCGCATGGTGGGCATCCCTTCCCGGCTGGCGTCGGGGTACGCCGGGGGCACCTACCGGGACGATTGCGCGTGCTTCTGGGTGACCGAAGCCAACGCCCACTCGTGGGCAGAACTCTTCTTCCCTGGGGTGGGATGGATCCCCTTTGAAGCCACACCAGCCTTCCCCCTGCCTCCCCGGGAAGCGGTGGAGCCGCGGGAACAGACCGTTCCCTCTCCCTTGGCCTCTCCGCCGCCGGCCCCTGGGGCCTTCGGCCTCGCGGCGGGCCGCGTGGCCCTCTGGGTGGGTGGAGCCCTTGTCCTCCTGCTCATGGGCTGGGGCGCGGCCTGGGGCGTGCGTGAGGTGCGGCTCCGCAGGAGCCCGCCGCGGGAGCAGGCGCAAGCCCTCTACTGGGAGTGGGTCCGCTGGGGGAGGCGGATGGGCATCCCCTGGGCCCCGCACCTGACGCCAGGCGAATACGCCGAGCGCCTGGCGGCGTGGGCCAGGCACACCCTGCCTGCCCCGTGGCAGGGCACGGCGGAGGCACTCCGCGGGCAGGGTGAGGCCTGGGTTCGGGCGTATCTGGCCCTCATCTATGGCCCCGCAGGGCCGGAAAGGGTACAGGGCGAACAAGTCCGGCGCCTGCGCCGCCTGTGGGGACGCCTGCGGCGGCTCTACCTGGAGTGGTGGGTGCGCCGCTGGCTGGGATGGATGAAGCTCGGGGGCCGGACCGTTGGAGAGGTGCGGGGCGAGGGCGAGATGTGAGTCGCCCTTGAAAAAGCCTCAATCCTCCCCCCGGATGGTCTCCAGTTGCCGCTGGTACAGTTGGCTGTAGAGGCCGCCGCGGGCCAGCAGTTCTTCGTGGCCGCCCACCTCCCGGACACGGCCGTCCTCCAGGGCGATGATCTTGTCCGCATCGCGGATGGTGGAGAGGCGGTGGGCGATGACGAGGGCCGTGCGCCCCCTGAGGACCTGCCGCAGGGCCTTCTGGATCAGGTACTCGGCCTCCGCGTCCACGGAGGAGGTGGCTTCGTCCAGGATGAGGATGCGCGGGTCGGCCAGGATGGCCCGGGCGAGGGCCAGGCGCTGCTTCTGCCCCCCGGAGAGGCGGACACCCCGCTCGCCGATCTCTGTGTCGTACCCCTGGGGCAGGGCCATGATGAAGTCGTGGGCGTAGGCGGCCTTGGCCGCGGCGACCAGTTCCTCTTCGGTGGCGTCCTGCTTCCCGCAGAGCAAGTTCTCCCGCACCGTGGTGTTGAAGAGGAACGTGTCCTGGAGGACCACGGCCACGTGTTTGCGCAGGGAGGCGACCTTCACCTGGCGCAGGTCGTGGCCATCCAGGGTGATGCGGCCCTGGATGGGGTCGTAGAACCGGCAGATGAGGTTGGCGATGCTGGTCTTGCCGGCACCGCTCGGCCCGACCAGGGCCACCACCTCGCCGGGGCGCATCTCAAAACTCACGTCCTGGAGCACCTCTTCGCCGTCCGGCGTGTAGCGGAACCACACATGCTCAAAGGCGATATGCCCCTCCACGGTTTCCAAGTCCACCGCGTCGGGGGCGTCCTGGATCTCGGGCTTCTGGTCCAAGAGTTCAAAGATGCGCTCCCCGGCAGCAATGGCCTGCTGGACGATGTTGTCTATTTCCGTGAGGCGGTGGATGGGTTCGTACAGGGAGGCCACGTAGGCCAGGACCGCCACCAAGGTGCCCACGCTCAGTTCGCCGCGCATGACCATGAGGCCGCCGCCAGCCAGGGCCAGCACAGTGCCGAGGGAAGCGACGAAGCGCATGGCGGGGAAGAAGGTGCTCCAATAGCGGATGCCGCGGACCCGGGCCCGGTAGTAGGCCTCGCTCTCCTCGGAGAAGCGGCGCAGCGCCTCCTCCTCGCGGCGGAAGGCCTGGATGACGCGGATGCCAGCGATGTTGTCCTGGAGCCTGGCGTTGATGTCGCCCAGGCGGTCCCGCACGCGGCGGTAGACGGGGCGCACGCGCTGGTTGAAGAGCCGAAGGGCCACGGTCAGGATGGGGATGGGGAGCAGGGTGAGGAGGGCGATGCGCCATTCCAGGGCGAAGAGGATGCCCGCCGTGCCCACCAGGCGCAGGAAGTCCACGGCCGTGAGGCTGGCGCCGTGGGTCACGAACTGCTCCAGGGCGTTGACGTCGTTGGTGACCCGGGACATGAGTTCGCCGGTGGAGGTGCGCTCAAAGAAGGAAAGGGAGAGGCGCTGGAGGTAGGCGTAGACGCGCACCCGCAGGTCGTAGATGAACCGCTCGCCCAAGGCGTGGCGGATGTAGAGGTCGCCAGCGTTGACCAGGTTGAGCAGGGCGTAGACCCCCACCAGACCCGCCAGGAGCCGGGCGAGGCGCGCCAGGTCCCGCGCCCCCAGGACCTCGTCCACGATGGCCCGTTGCAGGAGGGGCGGGGTCAATTCCAGGACCGTCAGGGCCAGGAGCAGGAAGGCGGTGAGGGCCAGTTGCGGCCAGTATGGGAAGAGGTACCGGACCAGGCGTTTCAGAACCCGCATGGGTGGCCTTTCGCCGTTCGGCAGGGTCGGCGGCACACCCCGTGTGCCCACTCTGGCGCGGATTATAGCACTCTGCGCGCCGGTTCACAAAATGGTCCCCCGGGAGGTGCAGTTCCCAACGGAACTGAGTGCTGGACCGCAATGAAAACCTCGTCTTCGGCCGTGCAGGTCACGGTTGCAGGCCTCGTAGGGGCGCACGGCCGTGCAGGTCACGGTTGCAGTCTCATAGGGGCGCACGGCCGTGCGCCCCTACCCAGGATTACATATCGTCAAAAACCACCGTGGCGCAGTACTGAGGCACGGCTGCGCAGACATGTGGACGGACTTCCCTTCTTGTGGTATCCTTCTGTGAGAGGTGGAAAGGGGGAAAAGTATGTCTCCGAGACGAACTCAACAAGTGTATCAACTCAAGATCACCCTGATGGGCATTGAGCCCCCCGTCTGGAGGCGTGTGCTTGTGTCTGGGGAGGCGACGCTGTACGACCTGCACAAGGTCATCCAGATGGCGATGGGGTGGACTGACAGCCATTTGCACCAGTTCATCGTGTGTGACGAGCATTACAGCATTCCGAGCCTGGACGACTTGTCCCCCGTGAAGGATGAGCGTAAGTACCGCATCTCGCAGATCGCGCCAAGACCAGGGAGCAAGTTCGTCTATGAGTACGACTTTGGGGACGGGTGGCAACACGAAGTGGTTGTGGAGAGGATCGCGCGTTTTGAGTCAGAGTTCCGGTACCCAGTGTGTCTGGCCGGGGAGAGGGCCTGCCCGCCGGAGGATGTGGGCGGGGTGTGGGGGTATCGCGCCTTCGTAGAGGCGATGAGGAATCCCAAGCACAAAGAGCACCGGCATTACAAGGATTGGTGGGGTAGTGGGAAGTTTGACCCCGAGGCCTTTGACCTCATAGAGGCAAACTGGAGTTTGCAGCAGATAGATGCTATTGAGTGGTGGGATGAAGTTGAGGACGAGGGGAAGTGGTGGCTGGACGAGGAAGGGGAGGAAGGAGAATGAGGGAAGACATGAAACTCCTCATCGCCACCCACAACCCAGGCAAGGCGCGGGAATACCGCGCCCTCCTGGCAGGGTTACCCCTGGAACTCGTCTGGCCGGACGAACTGGGCCTGGACCTTCAGGTGGACGAAGCCGGGTCCACCTTTGAGGAGAACGCGCGGCTCAAGGCCCTGGCCTACGCCCGGGCAAGCGGCCTGTGGACCCTGGCCGACGACTCCGGCCTGGAGGTGGACGCCTTGGGAGGCGCGCCAGGCGTCCATTCGGCGCGCTATGCCGGACCCGGTGCCTCTGATGCGGACCGCTACCGCCTGCTCCTGGAGCGGATGGCGGGGGTGCCCGAAGGGCAGCGCCAGGCCCGTTTCCGCTGCGTGGTCGCCCTGGCCAGCCCGGAAGGCCAGGTCTGGACGGCGGAAGGGAAGGTGGAAGGGGTCATCGCCTGGGAGCCCCGGGGGGAGAACGGCTTCGGGTACGACCCGGTCTTCTACATGCCGGACCTGGGCTGCACCATGGCCGAGTTGCCGCGCGAGGAGAAGAACCGCCTCAGCCACCGGGCGCGGGCGGTGGAGGCCATCCGCCCTCTCCTGGCCAGAGTGGCGAGGGGGGAGGAGGTGGCGGCAGGCCCCTCTCGCGTTTGACTTTTGCGCCGGCCCCGGGTATCATTCGGCCATGCCACAGGAACCGAACGCTGCGCCGACCCCGACGGAAACCCTGGGCCAGCGCCTCCGCAAGGCCCGCGAAGCCAAGAGGCTCTCCCTGGCGGCCGTGGAAGAGGCCACCCGCATCCGGCAGCAGTACCTGGAAGCCCTGGAAGCCGACCAGTACGATGCCCTGCCTGGAACCGTGTTCCTGCGGGGGTTTGTGCGGAACTACGCCCTCTTCCTCGGCCTGAACCCGGAGGAGATGCTGGCGCTCCTGCCTGTCCAGCCGGCGCCCACCGTGGCCGAGGTCGCCCGGCGCTCGCCCCCCCGGGGCGACTACCCCATGATGGATGTGCCCCTTCAGCCCGCCCCGTCCTGGCTGAGCGTGGACGTGGTGGTCGGCATCCTGGTGATCGTCGCCCTGGTGGCCTTCGTCGGGTGGGTGGTCTATCGGCAGTACCTGGGGCCCTACATGCAGGCGCGGCCCGCGCCCACGGCCACCGCCACGGTGACGGAGACCGCCGCTCCTCTGCCCACGCCCCTCGCCACGGCCCCTGTAGCCGCGAGCACCGAGCGGCCCACGGCAACGCCCGAAGCGGCCTCTTCCCCGACGCCAGAGGGGACACCCACGGTGACCGCCACTCCATCGGCGACGCCTGTCCCCACCGAGACGCCCACGCCCGTCGCCCCGATTGAGGTCATCCTCATCGCCGAAGGGCGCTCCTGGGTGGAGGTGGTCGCCGACGGCGAACGGGTGTTCCGCGGCTTCATGGTCCAGGGGGACGAGGAGACCTTCTACGCGAACGAACGCCTCCAGGTCCACCTGGGGGATGCGGGGGTCGTGCGCGTGGTGGTCAACGGGGAGGACATGGGCTACCTAGGTGGGGCAGGAGAGGTGGTCCACAAGGAATTCCTCGTTGAGGGCGCGCCCACGTCTACGCCGACCCCGACGCCCACTCTGGAGATGACCCCTCCGCCGGAGGCCTCGCCGACAGCGACCTCCACCGCGGGATGAGAAGGGAGGGGCCTCCTCCCACATCCCCACAGCCTTCAGGGAAAGGTAGGGCCTCAAGCCCATGCGCATCGCCATCGTGAGCCTCGGGTGCCCCAAGAATACGGTGGACGCCGAAAAGATGGGAGCGCTCCTGCGCCGGGCGGGCCACCGCCTGGTGGATGATCCGTCGCGCGCCGATTGCGTCATCGTCAACACCTGCGGCTTTATCCAGCCAGCGCGGGAGGAATCCCTGGCGACCCTGCGGGAACTGGCCGCTTCGGTCAGGCGTGGGGGGCTCCTGGTGGCTGCGGGGTGTCTTTCCCAGTTGGAGGGGGAGCGCCTCCTGCAGGAAGTACCCGAACTGGACGGCCTCCTGGGGACCCTGCGCTGGCACGAAGCGCCCCAGTTCCTGGAGGCGCTGCGGAAGCAGAAGGGCCTGGTGTGGCTCGGCGCGCCGGAGGTCTGGGCCGAGGACGAGCCGGGACCCCGGAGCCCCCAAGGCCCCAGCGCCTACGTGAAGATCGCCGACGGGTGCAGCGCTTCGTGTGCCTTCTGCACCATCCCCCGCATCAAGGGGCCCTACCGCAGCCGCCCGCCCGAGGCCATTGTGGAGGAGGTCCGCGCCCTCGTGGAGGCCGGGGTCAAGGAGATCGTCCTCATCGCGCAGGACACCACCGCCTACGGCCTGGACCGGGGGGAGCGGGACGGATTGCCCGCGCTCCTGGAACGGATCCTCGGGGCTGTCCCCCACCTCCGGTGGCTGCGCCTGATGTACGCCTTCCCGGGCCGGGTCTCCGAGAGGCTGATCCAGTTGATGGCCACCCATCCCCAGGTCCTGCCCTATGTGGACATCCCGCTGCAGCATGCCGACCCGGAGGTCCTCCGCCGGATGCAGCGTCCGGCGGACGTGGAGAAGACCCGTGCCTTGCTGGACCGCCTCCGGGCGGCCATACCCCACGTGGCCCTCAGGACCACCTTCATCGTCGGGTATCCCGGGGAGACGGACGCGGCTTTCCAGCGGCTCCTGGACTTCGTGCGCGAGGTGGAGTTTGACCGCCTCGGGGCCTTCATCTTCTCCCCGGAGCCGGGCACGCTGGCGGCTGCGCTCCCCGACCAGGTGCCAGACCCGGTGAAGGAGGAGCGGTACCGGGTCCTGATGGAGATACAACAGGCCATTTCCCGGCGCAAGAACCAGGCCTTCGTGGGGCAGACGCTGGATGCGCTCCTAGAGGGGGTGGGGGAAGGGCTCACCTTGGGCAGGACCTACCGAGACGCCCCAGAAATTGACGGGTGGGTCCTCATCCCAGGGGAATGGCCGGTGGGGGAGATCGTCCCGGTCCGCATCACGTCGGCGCTGGAGTACGACCTCTGGGGGGAGATAAAGGAGACTCCCTAGAGGGTGTTCAGGACTTCCCAGGAGGGGCAAGGCTCTGGCGAGCAGCAAGCAGGATTGTGGTGGGTGAAACTTTTCCCATCTCCCCCTACACCCCTCCCCACTCCCCCTCTCGTCCTCTTTCAGTCAGTATGTATCCTCTAACGGATCGTGGTGGGTGAAACACACATCGTGGCAGCAGACCACGACGCTCACCACACCTTTCAGTATCCTCTAGCGGATCGTGGTGGGTGAAACTTCTCAACATCTTCTGCCAACAGCCGTACCCGCCCCCTCTTTCAGTATCCTCTAGCGGATCGTGGTGGGTGAAACCGCA
>DAOTYM010000414.1:0-3032 GCA_034434775.1 Anaerolineae bacterium
CCCAGAGGCCCTCGTCCCCTGCTTGTCCATCTGTTCCTCCTTGTGGCTCCGGCCAGATCGTCTCCGGGCATTATACCATACCCCACGGCTTTTCTAAGGCCTGTAGGGGCAATTCATGAATTGCCCCTATAGACCTCACCCGCCGCCCAACCCCTCCCTCTCCGCGTGCGAAATCCGTAGGGGCGATTCATGAATCGCCCCACCGACCTCACCCCATCCCCCCATCCCCCTTTCCCTTTCCGCCTGCGGAGAGGGGAGGGGGCCAGAGGGTTGGGGTGAGGTCCGGAGGGGCAAGGCATGTCTTGCCCCTCCGGGCGGGCCCCCTGCACGGCCGCGTCAGCGCAGGCCGACGCCGGGCCTGAGCCCCGATTTGAATCGGTGGCTGAAAATGCAGGGGCGATCCATGAACCACCCCTACAGGCCCAGGGCGCTCCATGAATCGCCCCCACGGGCCCCCTCCCTCTCCGCACGCGGAGAGGGAGGGGGCCAGAGGGTTGGGGTGAGGTCCGGAGGGCGCTCCGTCTCAGTCCCGCTGGATGCGGCGGATCAGTTCCCCGTCCAGGGTGCGCACCTCCACCACCATGGGCATCTGGCCGATGGCGTGGGTGGAGCAGGAGAGGCAGGGGTCGTAGGCGCGGATGGCTGCCTCCACCCGGTTCAGTTGCCCCTCGGTGAGGTTCTTGCCGTCCACGAACTCCTTGGCCACCAACTCCACCGAGTGGCTCATGGCCCAGTTGTTGTTCCCCGTGGCGACGATGAGGTTGACCTTGGTGATCTGGCCCTTCTCGTCGGTCCAGTAGTGGTGGAACAGGGTGCCCCGCGGGGCTTCCACGACGCCCACGCCCTCGCCAGTGATGGCCGTGGATTCGGCGATGATGTCGGTGGAGAGGATGTCCGGGTCCTCCAGGAGTTCCCGGGCCCGCTCGGCGGCGTAGATGTCCTCAATGAGGCGGGCGTAGTGCATGTAGAGGGATGGCTCCACCGGCCCCTCGGCGAGGGCCTTGAACTTCTTGAATTCCTCGTTGGCAATGGGCGTGCTGATGCAGTCGGCCACGTTGAGGCGGCCCAGCGGGGCCACCCTGTACACACCCTGCGGCCAGCCCAACTTCTTGTAGTAGGGGAACTTGAGGTAGGACCAGTCTTCCACGTGCTCGGCGATGTAGTCCAGGTAGTTGCGGCCGTCAAACTGGTCCAGGAGTTTGCCGTTCCGGTCCACGATGCGGACGGGGCCGTCGTAGAGTTCCAGCGCCCCCGTCTCGGCGTTCACCATGCCCATGTAGGCCGACGGGAAGTTGGCGAAGCGCTGCACCAGTTCCTGGTTGGCCTCCAGCCACTGCTTGGCCAGGGCCAGGCCCTCCTGCATGTAGCCGATCATCTCGTCTATGGGGGCCAGCATCGCGTCCCGTTCCTGGACGGTGAGGGCCTTGTTCACGCCGCCTGGCACCGCCCAGCGGGGGTGGATGCGCCGGCCAGAGACGATGCGGATGATCTCCTGGCCGAACTGGCGCAACTTCACCGCCTTCAGCGCCAGGGCCGGGTTCGTCTCAATGATCCCCACCACGTTGCGGATGGCCGGGTCGGCGTCAAACCCCAGCAAGAGGTCCGGGCCAGCCAGGTGGAAGAAGTGCATGGAGTGGGACTGGATGAACTGGCCCATGTGCAGGAGTTCCCGCAGCAGTTTGGCCGGCCGCGGCGGCTCCACCCCGGCGATCATGTCGCAGGCCTTGGCCGAGGCCAGGTGGTGGCTCACCGGGCAGATGCCGCAGATGCGCGGCGTGATGGCCGGCATCTCAAAGAACATCCGCCCCTCGCAGAACTTCTCAAACCCCCGGAACTGGTCCACATGGAAGTAGGCCTTCTCCACCTTGCCGTCGTCGTTGACGTAGATGGTCACCCGCGCGTGGCCCTCAATCCGGGTCACGGGTTCAATGGTGATCTTCTGTGCCATAGGACTCTCCTCTCCGCCTCGCGCCTCATTCGTACGTCAGGAGGTCGCCCGTGAGGACCGGGATGCGGCCCTGCAGGAGTTCCGTCAACGCGTACCAGAGGGCCTTGGCCGGCGGCGGGCAGCCAGGGATGTGGATGTCCACCTTCACCACCTCGTTGACCGCCTTCACCCGGTCCAGCGGCTTGCCCAGTTCCTCGGAGCGGGGGACCTTCCCCTCAGCGTCGGTGCTCTCCGTCTCTATATAGCCGCGGCGGAGCACCTCTTCCTTGTCAAAGAAGTTGCGCATGGTGCAGATGCCGCCGAAGACGGCGCAGTCACCCACGGCGATGAGGATCTTGGCCCGCTCCCGCATCCTCTTGGCCACTTCCTCCTGGTGGGTGGTCCCCACCGCGCCGGTCAAAATGCCCACGTCCACGCCCTCTTTGGGCGGATGCTTCAGGTCGGTAATGGGGCTGGAGGTGAACTCTACGTGCTTCACCAGTTCCACGATGCGCTCGTCTATATCCAAGAGCGACATGTGGCAGCCCGCGCACGCGTCCAGCCAATCGGTGGCGATTTTGACTTTAGCCACAGCATTCCCTCCCTCTCGTGCGTACCTCACCCCAGCCTCGCGGCCAGGGCGGTCAGGATCTCTTCGTCCGTCTTGACGCCGGCAGGGGCCGCGGCCGCGGGGCGCAGGTCCTGGACCCGCCCCTCGGTGTTGACGAGGGTGCCAGCCTTCTCGGCCCATGTAGCCGCGGGCAGGACCACGTCGGCCCGCTCCACCAGGGGACCGAAGTAACTGGCCTGCACCGCCAGGAAGCGGACCCCGGCCAAGGCCGTGAGGAGCCCCTCGTCCACCTGGTCATCGGCCGCCAGGATAAAGGCGGCCTTCGCCCCGTCGGGGCGCGCGCCGTTGAGGCCCAGGGACAGGGCGCCGCGGCTGTTGGTCCCCGGCACCAGGCCCACGAACCGGGCCTTGCCCTCCAGGGCGGCCCTCAGGCGGGGCAGGACCTTGCCCGCGCCCGCGCCGTAGACCACCACCGGGTTCTCCGCGCCCTGGGCCAGGGCCACCGCCTCGTTCACCCGGGAAACGTCCAGGCGG
>DAOTYM010000415.1:0-2401 GCA_034434775.1 Anaerolineae bacterium
CTTGTCAAGATCCGCTCCATCACCTGGTAACGATGTCTTGGCCCACTTCGCCTCACCGGTTGCCTCCCCGAAGGAGAAGAGGTATAATGCACCACCACCTGCCACCGTGGAGGAAATCCGCCATGCCCAGCCCACGCCCTTCCATCATCATCCCCACCGGGTCAGGCCAATCCACCTGGTACTACCAGCCCTACGTGGACGCTGTGCAGAAGGCGGGAGGCATCCCCCGCCTCACCTCTCCTGATCTGGACGAGGAAGCCCTGGAAGCCCTCGCCTCCCGCATGGACGGGCTCCTCCTCGCCGGCGGCGGGGACGTGGACCCGTGCCTCTACGGCCAGGCCCCCCACCCCGCCCTGGGACGCGTGGACCGGGCCCGGGACGACCTGGAACTGGCCCTCGCCTGCCTGGCCCTGCGCCGCGGCCTCCCCATCCTGGGCATCTGCCGGGGCATCCAGGTCCTCAACGTGGCCACCGGCGGCACCCTCTACCAGGACCTCCCCTCGGCGCGGCCCGGGAGCCTCCAACACGGCTGCTTCCAGCCCCAGTTCCCAGCGGACCACATAGCCCACGAGGTCACCTTGGAGCCTGGGAGCCTCCTCGCCCGCACCATGGGCCGGGAGGCCCTCCCGGTGAACAGCCGCCATCACCAGGGGGTGGACCGCCTGGGCGAGGGATGGCGGGCCGTGGCCCACGCCCCAGATGGCCTGGTGGAAGCCATGGAAGCCCCAGGCCATCCCTTCGCCCTGGGGGTCCAGTGGCACCCGGAGAGCCTGATCGGCCTCCCAGAGCACGGGCTGCGCCTGTTCGCGGCCTTCGTGAGGGCCTGCGGCGCGCCGTAGGGCGTGCCCCCGGACTGGGACACCGCGAAGGACGCGAAGGGTACAAAGAAATTTTCTAAAATTCTTCTTCGTGCTGGACCACAATGAAAATTTCGTTTTCAGTCACGCAGGTCACGGTTGCACTCTCGTAAGGGCGCACGGCCGTGCGCCCCTACGACAAGAATCACCGCGGCGTAGTACTCCGTGTCCTCTGTGCCCTTCGTGGTGGAACTCCTCCCGGAACTGCCCCTCACCAGTGGGTGATGGCCCAGCGCAGTTCCTCCACCGTGGGCGTGGCGTTCCCCAGTTTGCGCACCACCAGGCCCGCGCCGTAGTTGGCCAGGGCCGCTGCCAGCGGCCAGTCCAGGCCCGCGAGGCGGCCCAGGGTCGCCAGCGCGATGAGGGTGTCGCCCGCCCCCGTCACGTCAAAGACCTCCGTGCGGTTGGCCGCCGGCAAGCGCCAGTACCCCCCTGCGGCCAAGCCGAGGGCCAGCCCCTCCGGCCCCAGGGTCACCACCACCGCCCCTGCCCCTGTCCGCCTCAGGAGCGTGTGCACGGCTTCCCGGACCGCCTCCTCCGAGGCCAAGGGGGAACCCAGGGCAACGCCGGCTTCCGCCCGGTTGCACTTGATGAGGTCGTAGCCGCGGAACTTGTCCAGGTTCCCCTGCGAGTCCACCGTGGCCAGGAGCCCCCGCGCCCGGGCCATGCGGAGGGCCGCCTCCGCCAGCCCCTCCGTGACCACGCCGCTCCGGTAGTCGGAGACCAGGAGCGCGTCCGCCTCCGCGAGCAGCGCCTCCAGCCGCATCCGTAAGAGGGCCTCCACCTCTGGCGGCACGGGCGAGCGGTCCTGGCGGTCCACCCGCACCACCTGCTGGGGGAACCGGAGCGACCCCTGGGCCAGGACCCGCATCTTGTTGGTGGTGGGGCGGCCCGGCACGGCCACGATCCCTCGGGTCCCCACCCCCAGCCGCTGCAGTTCCTCCACCAGGGCGCGGCCGTCGGCGTCCTCGCCCACCACGCCCACCTGCTCCGCCCGCGCCCCCAGCGCCACGGCGTTGTGGGCCGGGTTTGCCGCCCCGCCAGGCACCCAGAACCGGCGCTCAAACTCCAGGACCGGCACTGGCGCCTCCCGCGAGAGGCGTACCGCCCGCCCCACCACATATTCGTCCAGGCACAGGTCCCCCAGCACCACCACCCGGTGCCCGCGGAGCCCCTCCAGCGCCTCCAGGAGGCACGCCTTCCACTCCGGGTCAACAGCCATGGGTCCCTCCAGAAGCACCACCCCCTCTCCCGCGCCGCACTCGCTCCCAGAGGACCAGCGCGGCGAAGCGAGGGAGAGCCGACATCCGGCGCCACCGCCACGGCTGCCGCACCAGGCGGTACAGCCATTCCAGACCGCGCTCCTGCATCCACAGGGGGGCCCGGGGGACCACCCCAGCGATGAAGTCAAAGGCCCCGCCCACCCCCATCGCCACCGCCACCTTCAGCCGGGGGAGGTTCCGCGCGATCCAGAGGTCCTGCCGCGGGGCGCCGTAGGCCACGAAGAGGAGCCTCGCCCCCGACCGGTTCACCCGGGCCACCAG
>DAOTYM010000416.1:0-1643 GCA_034434775.1 Anaerolineae bacterium
CCGGCTCCGCTGGAGGGGGAGCCGTCTCCTGGGCCCGCTGCAGGGTGGGATGGAGGCCGTTTCCCTCCATCCCGGGCAGGGGTGCTTGCACCCACCCGCGGGGGAAGGCTCCCATGCGCCTCCGGACTTCGCCCCCAACCTCCTGCGCCACCCCGAGGAGGTCCGCCAGGGAGACCTGCCCCAGCCACAGGAGGTTCGCCAGGAGGAAGAAGGCCAGCACAATGCAGGAGCCCCAGAAGCCCAGGGTGATCCAGAGGGCCCGGGCCAGCAGGCCGCCCAGGTAGCCCCCGCCCTTCCCCTCTTGCGCCAGGGCCAGCAGGGCCTCGGGCGTCTGAGGGGCGGGGAGGGGCCACAACAGGTGGATGAGGGTGAGGAACAGGATGGAAAGGATGGCGATGCCAGCCACCGTCTCCCATCGGACCTGGGGTTCCCTGCCGAGGCCGCGCAGGATGAGCCACACCCCGCTGGCCCCCAGGGCCACCGGCACGCCGTACACCCCCACGCCCACCAAGCGGCGCAGGGCGCTCACCCACCACTCGGTGACGGTGCCCCGGCTCCAGGAGACGAGGGCCAGCAGGGTGACCAGCCCCAGGACCAGCAGGGCGACGCCCAGCACCTCGCCCCGAAGCAAGGGCAGGAGCAGGTCGCCCAGGCTGGTCTGCCGCTTCTTGCCCCGTGGCTTGCGCTTGGCCACGCCTTCCCACTCCTCGCCAGGCGGCCTTTCGGCCCCAGTAGAACACTTGTGCGCCTCTATTATACCACAAGAGGGCAAGAAGGGGAAAGCAGTGGAGCCCTGCTTTCCCCTGGGGGGAACACGCCCCGGAGAACGCGGGTTTCCCCGGGGCCTGGAGGCGCGGCCTTATCCCAGGCCCAGCACCTGGATGTACACGGTGCGGGCCAGGGGGCCATCGTACTCCGCAAAGTAGACCCTCTGGCGGGAGCCCCTGACCACCTTCCCGCCGCTCACGGGGAAGTAGGCGAAGTAGCCGCTGAGGATGCTCTTGAGGTGCGCACCGGCGTTGAAGCCCAGCCGGCCGTCAAAGTCCAGGTAGCGGTTGTGCCAGTACGCGCCTTGGTCGGGCGCCAGGCGCTCCAGGTGGGCCAGCACGTCCCGCTCCAGGCACTCCAGCCCCTCGGTGACCAGGATGCCCGAGGAGGTGTGGGCCGTCATCACGTAGACCACCCCCTCCCGGACCCCGCTCTCGGCCACCACGCGTTCCATGTGAGAGGTGAGGTCCACCAAGTCCTTGTCGGCCCGGGTCTGGATTTCCACTCGCTCCAGCCTGATGATCACAGCCTGCCCTCCCCTTTCCCGCTTCACTCCAGGCCCAGAAGGCGCGCCGCATTCCGCCGGAAGACGAGGTCCAGGCAGCCAGGGCTCAACCCCAGGGCGCGCACCGCGGCGGCCATGTTCTTGATCTCCACGCGGGGGTAGTTGGAGCCGAAGACGAGTTGGTGCCGCAGGCTCCGCTCCCACACCGTCAGCGGGACCTGCTGGGCCATGGCGAAGGCCAGGAAGTCCCGGGGGTTGTCCAGGTAGAGGGCCGAGGTGTCCAAGAAGATGTTCGGGTACTTGAGGGCCAGGGCAACGGCCTCCAGCACCCAGGGCCAGGCCAGGTGCGCCAGCACGATCCGCAGGGCCG
>DAOTYM010000417.1:0-6358 GCA_034434775.1 Anaerolineae bacterium
CGACCTCTCCTTCTCGGCGGCCATCAAGTACGACGTGGAGGAGTGGGCGCCCGGCGTCCGGGAGTGGCTGGAGGTCAGTTCCTGCTCCAACTTCAAGGACTTCCAGGCGCGGCGGGCCAACATCCGCTACAGGCCAGCCCCGGGGGCCAGGCCCCACTACGTCCACACCCTCAACGGCTCCGGCCTGGCCCTGCCGCGGACCATGATCGCCATCCTGGAGAACTACCAGCAGAAGGACGGCAGCATCGTCGTGCCCGAGGTGCTGCGTCCCTACATGGACGGCATCTCCGTCATCCGGTGAGGGGGAAGGTGCCGGAAGCGAGGGAGGTCTGGCGGCTCGTCCTCTCCGGGGCGGCGGACGGGGCGACCAACATGGCCGTGGACGAGGCCATCTTGGAGGCCGTCTCCGCGGGGGAGGTGCCGCCCACGCTGCGGTTCTACACGTGGGACCCTCCTTGCCTTTCCCTGGGCTACGCCCAGTCGCTGGAGCGGGAGGTGGACCTGGAGCGTTGCCGGGAGGACGGCATCCACTGGGTGCGCCGGCCCACGGGCGGCCGGGCCATCCTCCATGTGGATGAGGTGACCTACAGCGTGGCCCTGCCGCGGGGGGACCCCAGGGTGCAGGGAGACGTGGTGGAGTCGTACCGCCGGCTCAGCGAGGGCTTGCTGGCCGGGTTCCGCCTGTTGGGGCTTGCGGTGGTGCAGGCCACGCCACAGGCCCCGCCAGGGCGGGAAGGAAGCCCGGCCTGCTTTGACCGGCCTTCCCACTACGAGATCACCTGTCAGGGCCGCAAGTTGGTGGGCAGCGCGCAGGTGCGGCGTCAAGGGGGCGTGCTCCAGCATGGCGCCATCCCCCTGCGGGGCGATGTGGCGCGCATCGTGCGCTACCTGCGCCTGCCAGAAGGGGAGAGGGACGCGCTCCGCGCCGCGCTGCGAGCGCGCGCCATCACCCTGAGCGAGGCCCTGGGCCACGACCCGGGGGAGGCGGCCGTGGTGGCGGCCTTGGCGGAGGGCTTCGCCCAGGCCCTTGACGTGCGGCTGGTGCCGGGGGACCTCACGGAGGGCGAGAGGCAACGGGCTGCCCGGCTCCGAGCCGAGCGGTACGTCGTGATGGACACGGAAGGTGCCTGAGGAGGGCTCATGGTCATCGGGGCGTGCACGGTGGAACTCCTGATCCCTGGCAATGGCTCCCTCAAGGGCAAGCGGCGCGTGGTCAAGTCGGTGGTGGCCCGGGTGAGCCGGGAGTTCAACGTCTCCATCGCCGAGGTGGACAACCAGGACCTCTGGCAGCGGGCCACCTTGGGCATCTCGTGCGTCAGCACCGCGCCGGACCACGCCCACGCGCTCCTCACCCAGGTGGTCCACTGGATTGAGGCCAACCGGCCCGACGTGGAGGTCCTGGAGTTCCACATTGAGACGTTCTGAAGCGGCGGCACGCCAGGGAGCGTGCCCCACATCTGGATTGCTGAGGACGGGTTGAAAGGCCTTGTGAGCATGGATATCGGCAACGTGCAGACGGTGGACATTGAAGAGCAGATGCGGGGGGCGTACCTGGACTACGCCATGAGCGTCATCGTGGCCCGGGCCCTGCCGGACGTGCGCGATGGCCTCAAGCCGGTCCAGCGGCGCATCCTCTACGCCATGCACGACATGGGCCTCGCGCCGGACAAGCCCTACCGCAAGAGCGCGCGCATCGTGGGCGAGGTCCTGGGGAAGTACCACCCCCACGGCGACGCCGCGGTCTACGAGGCCATGGCCCGCATGGCCCAGGACTTCTCCATGCGCTACGTGCTGGTGGACGGCCAGGGGAACTTCGGCTCGGTGGACGGTGACAGCCCAGCCGCCATGCGTTACACCGAGGCCCGCCTGGCCCCCATGGCGATGGAGATGCTCCAGGACATTGAGAAGGATACGGTGGACTGGTGGCCCAACTTTGACGGCTCCCTCTCGGAGCCGGCGGTCCTGCCGGCCAAGGTGCCCCAACTCCTCCTCAATGGAAGCGCGGGCATCGCCGTGGGCATGGCCACCAACATCCCCCCCCACAACCTGCGGGAGGTGGCCGATGCCATCGCCTTCGTCATAGACCACTACGACGCCGTAGACGACCTGGGCGTGGACGACCTCATGCAGTTCATCCCCGGTCCCGACTTTCCCACGGGCGGCACGATCCTGGGCACGGAGGGCATCCGCAACGCTTACGCCACCGGGCGCGGGACCATCACCGTCCGCGCCGTAGCCCAGATCCAGGAGGCCAAGGGGGGCAGGTACCGCATCGTCATCACCGAGATCCCCTACCAACTGAACAAGGCCGCGCTCCTGGAGCGCATCGCCGAACTGGTGCGCTCCGAGCGGCTGGACGGCGTGAGCGACCTGCGGGACGAGTCGGACCGCTCCGGCATGCAGATCGTGGTGGAGGTGAAGCGGGGCACGCCTCCCCGCAAGCTCCTCAACCAACTCTTCAAGTACACCCCCCTCCAGAGCACCTACGGCATCAACATGCTGGCCCTGGTGGATGGCGAGCCGCGCCTTCTCTCGCTGAAACGCATCCTCCAACTCTACATTGAGCACCGCCAGGAGGTGGTCCGGCGCCGCACGGAGCACGACCTGCAGAAGGCCCGGGCGCGGGCCCACATCCTGGAGGGGCTGCGCATCGCCCTGGACCACTTGGACGAGGTGATCCAGACCATCCGTCAGTCGCCCGACGCGCCCACCGCGCAGGCGCGCCTCATGGAGCGCTTCCACCTCAGCGAGGTGCAGGCCCAGGCTATCCTGGACATGCCCCTGCGGCGGCTGGCGCGCCTGGAACGGCAGCAGATTGAAGAGGAGTACGCCCGCCTCCTGGAGGCCATCCGCGACCTGGAGGCGATCCTGGCGGACCCCCACCGCGTCCTGCAGATCATCAAGGAGGAGGTCCTGGCCCTCAAGGAGAAGTACGGCGACCCCCGCCGCACGCGCATCGTGGCCGGGGAGCCGGAGGAGTTCTCCGAGGAGGACCTGGTGCCCCACGAGGATATCCTCATCGCCATCACCCAGCGGAGTTACGTGAAGCGCTGGCCGGCCGAACACCGGCGCTCCCAGGGGCGCGGCGGCCGCGGCACCACGGCCATCACCACGCGCGAGGAGGATGCCGTCCAGTACCTCTTCCTGGCCGATACCCTGGACTACATCCTCTACTTTACCAACCAGGGCCGCGTCTACCAGGAGCGGGCCTTCCAAATCCCCGATGTTAGCCGGCAGTCCAAGGGCGTTGCCCTGGCCGGCCTCATCAACCTGGCGCCGGAGGAGCGGGTCACCGCGGCGGTGCCCGTGCCCCCGGAACTCCTGGAGGGTGCGGGCGAGGAGGAGCCCCGGGCCGAGCGGTTCCTCGTCATGGCCACGCGGAAGGGGAGGGTCAAACGCACCCCCCTCCAGGAATTCACGTCCATCCGCTCCAGCGGCCTCATCGCCCTGGACCTGGAGGCGGGGGACGAACTGGGGTGGGTCCGCCTGACCGACGGGAAGCAGGAGATCATCCTGGTCACCGAGAAGGGGCAGGCCATCCGCTTCTCGGAGGAGGAGGTCCGCCCCATGGGCCGCACCGCGGCTGGGGTGATGGCCATCCGCCTGGAGGAGGACGACGCGGTCGTCAGCATGGAAGTTGTGGAGCCGGAACACGACCTCCTGGTGGTCACGGCCCTCGGGTACGGCAAGCGCACCCCACTCCAGGAGTACCCTGTGCAGAGCCGCTACGGGAAGGGGGTGCGGACCCTGGCCTCCGACCTGAAGAAGGCCGGCCGCGTGGCCGCGGCCCGCGTCGTGGCCGAGGAGGACGAAGTGGCCATCATCAGCGAGGAGGGGGTGGTGCTCCGCACCCGGGTGGCCGAGGTCCCTCGGATGGGGCGTGCCACCCGAGGGGCCCGGGTCATGGCCCTCAAGGGGAGCGACCGCGTGGCCTCCATCGCCCGGGTGCCCGTCGGCCGGGAAAGCGGGGGCGAGGAGGAGTGAGCGGCGCCCATAGGGGGCCTGAGTGCTTCGGAAGGAGCGAGGGCACATGCTCAGCCTGGACATGCTGGAGAAGGGGCCTGGCCCCCTCTTGGAGTTCCTCCCCGAGCCGGACGCGCAGGCCCTGGCCGAGGCTTTGGTGGCCTTTGCCAACACCGACGGCGGCACCATCGTCGTGGGCTGGAGCCCGAAGGGCGAACCCACCGAAGCCTTGCTGGAGGAGGACCTGGAGGCTGCCCTGACTGCGGCCCAGGAGGCCTGCCGCCCCCCGATCCGGGCCGAGTGGCGCCCCTTTGAGGTGCAGGGGCGCCGGGGGGTGGCCATCATGGTGGCCCGCAGCCCCGAACTCCACAGCCTGGCCGATGGGCGGGTGCTGGTGCGCGCCGGCGCGGAGAACCGCCCCTTGGGAGGGCAGGAGATCCGCCAACTGGCGGCCACCAAGGGCACCGGCGACTTTGAGGCCGAGACCGTGCCCGGCGCCACCCGCGAGGACCTGAGCGACGAGGTCATCGCCGAGTACCTGGAGAAACGGAGCGAGCGCCAGCGCCGCCCGGTCACGGGCCCGGTGGAGGCCCACCTGCGGGAGATCGGCGCCCTGGACGAGGCCGGCGACCCCACCGTGGCCGGCCTGCTCCTCTTCGGCAAGCAGCCCAGCGTCTACCTGCCCCAGGCCGGCCTGGTCTTCGTGCGCTTCGTGGGGACCGAGCCCCGTGGGCGGGATGGGCTGGCCGGGTACGGCCGCCGCGAGGAGATCAACGGCCCCCTGCCGCGCCTCATTGAGCAAGTCTGGAAGGTCCTGTGGGAGGAGATGCGGGTGGAGGCCGTGGTGAAAGGCCTGGAGCGGGAGGAACGGACGGAGTACCCTCCCTTTGCCGTACGGGAGGCCCTGGTGAACGCCGTGGCCCACCGCGACTACCGCCTCCGTGGGCGCCGCATTGAGATCCGCATGTTTGACGACCGCCTGGAGGTGACCAGCCCTGGCGGCCTTCCCGGCTACATCACCCTGGACAACATCGTGGAGGAGCACTTCTCCCGCAACCCCCGCATCGTCTCGGGCCTCTTCCAATGGGGCTACATTGAGGAACTGGGCCTGGGCATTGACCGCATGATAGAGGCCATGGTGGGGGCTGGCCACCCGCCGCCCCACTTTCGGGCCACCCCGTACTCCTTCACCGTGACCCTGTACAACGTGCGGGAGCGGCCGGCCATCCCGGCCTGGCAGCGGGACATGAACGAGCGCCAGTTGCGGGCCCTGGCCTACATCCAGAAGCACGGGCGCATCACCAACCGGGAGTACCGAGAACTCTGCCCCTCGGTGAGCCCGGAGACCCTGCGGCTGGACCTGGCGGACCTGGTGGATAAAGGGGTGCTCCTCAAGATCGGCGACAAGAAGGGGACCTACTACATCCTGAAGTAGGGGTGCAGCACCGCTGCGCCCCTACAGGGGCAGGCACGAGGCCTGCCCTACGAAGCGCAAGTACTGCTGCGACCCTACAGGGGCAGGCACGAGGCCTGCCCTACGAAGCGCAAGTACTGCTGCGCCCCTACAGGGGCAGGCACAAGGCCTGCCCTACGAAGCGCAAGTACTGCTGCGCCCCTACAGGGGCAGGCACGAGGCCTGCCCTACGAAGTGCAAGTACTGCTGCGCCCCTACAGGGGCAGGCACGAGGCCTGCCCTACGAGGGGCGGCAATATCGCAAATTATCCCAAGTTTTTCCCAAAAACCGGTTTGGGATATCTGGCGCTGAGGGAAGGGGCCGATGGGACGGGTGGTGGGTTGGGCCGAAGCGGTGGAGGAGAGCGCACGGTGGCGCGCCCAGGGGCGGGTGGTCGTCTTCACCAACGGCCATTTTGACCTCCTGCACTACGGGCACGTCCGCTACCTGCAGGAAGCCCGTGCCCTGGGCGACGTCCTCATCGTCGGCATCAATGACGATGCCTCCACCCGCGCCCTGAAGGGGCCGGGCCGGCCCCTCTTCCCCGCGGAGGAGCGGGCGGCGGTCGTGGCCGCGCTGGCCTGCGTGGACCGGGTGGTCATCTTCCCAGGGCTGACGGCGGAGGACCTGGTGGGGGCGCTGCGGCCGCAGGTGTACGTCAAGGGGGGCGACTGGAGCCCCTCGGAAGGCGGGGCCAGGCCCGAAGGGCCGCCGGAGGCGCGGGTGGTCCGGCGGTACGGTGGGCGGGTGGTCTTCCTCCCCTACCTGCCTGGCCACTCCACCTCGGACCTCATCGCCCGCATCGCCGCGCTGGCGGCCACGGGGGAGGGGCATGGAGACCGGTGACCTCTCCTCAACCCAGGCCACCGCCCCCTCAGCCGGGGAAAGCGTGGCCCAATCGGCCGGCATCCTCTCCCTGGGGAACGCGGCGAGCCGCGTCC
>DAOTYM010000418.1:0-3281 GCA_034434775.1 Anaerolineae bacterium
CACGGTGGTGCGCACCTCCACGGGGACGACGGTCCGTTTCACCACCGTGCAGACCGTCACTGTGCCAGGGCCCGTGGGCGGCAAAGCCGAGGCGGAGGTCGTGGCCCTGAACCCCGGCCCCGTGGGCAACGTGGGCAAGAACCTCATCAACCGGGCGGAGGGCAGCCTGAGCCTGCGGGTGACGGTCACCAACGAAGAGCCCACCTCGGGGGGCACGGTGAAGCAAGTGGGCGTGGTGACCTATGCCGATAAGGAACGCCTCCGGAACTCGGTCCTCCAGCAGTTGCGCCAGGAGAGCCTCCAGCGCCTGCGGCAGGCCCTGGAGCCCACGGAATTCCTCCTGCCGGAGACGGTGGACCTCGTGGTGTTGGACGAGGTGTACACCCCCTCGTTGGTGGAAGTGGAGTCGGAAACCCTGCAGATGGTGATGCGGGTGGAGGCGCGGGCCCTCGCCGTGTCGGAGCGGGCGGCCAACGAGATGGTGCTCCGGGCGCTGGAAGCCGCGGTGGCGGGCAAGGGACGGCTCCTGCCCCAGCGGGTGGCCTTTGAGCGGGGTGCGGAAGTCAAGGTGGAGGAGGGCCGCCGGCGCGCGGCTTTCAGCATGCGTGGCCGGGGCGTGGCGGTGCCAGACCTGGACCTGAACCAGGCGCGCAACGCGGTGGCTGGCCTCCCTGTGGAGGAGGCCAGGGCCTGGATGCAGGCGAACCTGCCCCTGGCCAAGCCTCCGGAGGTGAACCTGTCGCCCAATTGGCTGGGCCGCATCCCCTGGCTCCCCTTCCGCATCCACCTGTTTGTGGAGGTCCAGGAAGGGCCGTGACGCGGATCGGCGCGCTGGACGTGGGGGAACGCCGGATAGGCTTCGCCGTAGCGGACCCGACGGGGACCATCGTGAGCAAGACGGGCGCCCGGGAGCGGAGTTCGGACCCCGAGGAGGCCCTCCGGGCGATCGTGGCATGGGTGCGGGACCAGGAAGTGGGCACCCTGGTGGTGGGGCATCCCCTCCTACTGAGCGGAGGCGCGGGGGAGCAGGCGCGCCTGGTGGAGGAGTTCGCGGAGGGCTTGAAGGCGAGGTTGCGGGAGGCGGGTTTGGCGTGCCGGGTCGTCCTCTGGGACGAGCGCCTCTCCACCGTCATCGCCCAGGGGTATTTGCGGGAGGGCGAGAAGCGGGGGCGTCGCCGCGAGAAGGGGCGGGTGGACGCGGTGGCGGCCGGGGTCATCCTGCAGAGTTACCTAGAGCGGCAGGAGATGGGGTGACGTGATCAGCATCCGAAACGTGCTGCGGGTCCTTTTGTTCGTCACGGCGGTCTCGGCCCTGGTGCTGATGGGGCTTGCCGGGGTCGCGTACGTGAGCGAGCAACTGGCCGGCCCCGGGGGGCAGGCCGGGGGAGGCACGGTGACGGTTTCGGTGGGCTCGCCCGAGAACGTCCTCATCGGGCTCTACCTCCAGTTGCGCCAGGGGGACCTGGCCCGCCCGGCAGGCGAGGACGACGTCCAGATCCCCTTCCGCGTGGAACCCGGGGAGACGGCCGGCATGGTGGCCCTCCGGCTGGAGGAGGCGGGGCTCGTGCGCGACGCTGGCCTCTTCAGCTTGTACATGCGCTACCGGGGCCTGGACACCCGCCTGGAGGCCGGTGAGTACCTCCTGAGCCCTCGGATGACCATCCCGGAGATCGCCGAGGCCCTGCAACATGGCCGCATCCAGGAGGTCTCGGTCACCGTGGTGGAAGGGTGGCGCATGGAAGAGATCGCCGAGGTGCTGGAGCGGGAAGGGGTCACCAGCGCCGAGGCCTTCAAGGCCGTGGTGCGAGGGGAGGTGCGGCCGGAGGTCTGGGCCCAGTACCCCATCCTGCAGAGCCGGCCGCCTGGTGCCAGCCTGGAAGGGTTCCTCTTCCCAGATACGTACCGCTTCTCCCGCAACGCGGAGGCCCTGGATGTGGTCCGCCGGATGGTGGAGCGGTTTGGGGAGCAGTTCACCCCGGAGATGCAGGCTCGGGCGCAGGAACGGGGCCTCTCGGTGTTCGCCGTGGTGACGCTGGCGAGCATCGTGGAGCGAGAGGCCGTGGTGCCGGAGGAACGCCCCATCATCGCCGGCGTGTACCTCAACCGGCTGGCCCAGGGGATGTACCTCCAGGCCGACCCCACCGTGCAGTACGCGCTGGGGTACCAACCGGACAAGGGGGAATGGTGGCTGCGTCCCCTGCCAGTGGAGGCGCTCACGGCGGTGGAGTCGCCCTACAACACCTACCTGCACCCCGGGCTTCCCCCAGGCCCCATCTGCAACCCGGGGCTCTCGTCCATCCAGGCGGTGCTCAATCCCGCGGAGACCGACTACCTCTTCTTCTTCGCTAAAGGGGACGGGTCCCATGTCTTCTCCCGGACCTACGAAGAGCACATGGAGAAGCTCCAGGGGGCCCGGTGAGAGGATCCAGGGCCACGGCCTCTGGGCGTGGGCCGCGGCCCTGGCCACGCTTCTCGCTGCGCTGGGCTTGACCCTCGTCCCGGGGACGTGGGGTGGGGTAGGGGCCCAGGGGACGAGGCCCACCGTGGTGGTGGGCCTTGTCGCGCCCTTTGAGGGGCTCTTGCGCTGGGAAGGGTACCGGCTCCTCTATGCGGTGAAACTGGCCCTCAAGGAGGCGAACGCCCGGGGTGGGGTGGGGGGATGTTCGGTCGTGCTCGTCGCCCTGGACGATGGAGATGACCCGGCGAGGGCGGCGCACGTGGCCCGGCAGATGGCGGCCGACCCGGCTGTGGTGGCGGTGATCGGGCATTTCTCCGCCGAGACCACGGAGGCAGCCTTCCCTGTGTATGCGGAGTTCGGCATTCCCGTGGTCGCGCCGGTGGCCCCGGCGGCGGATGCGCCCGCCCAGGAGGGGGTGTTCTTCCTCGCTCCCGGCCCTGTGGAGGAGGGAGGGGACCTGTGGGGAGGGCCACCCGTGCGCCTGGACCCAGCGCTGGGCGAGGTGGGGGTCTGGTCCGCTCTGGCGGAGTGGGGAGGGGAACGCCCTGCCCTGTACTGGCTGGGACCGGAGGTGTGCCACCCGACCATGGCGCGCCTCCTGGCAGGGTTCCCCACGGCCGTTGGCTGCGGAGCGTTGGCCGCTGTGGACGAAGCGCAGTGGCCGGCCTTTGCCGAGGCCTACCGGACCTTCTCGGGCGCGCTGCCCACGGTGCGGGCCGGGCTGGCCTACGACGCCACATGGGCGGTGCTGCACGCGCTCGCGCGGTCCACGGGAGAGGAGGACCCGGTAGCCCTGCGGGCGGCAGTGGCGCGGGCGCTGGGG
>DAOTYM010000419.1:0-14770 GCA_034434775.1 Anaerolineae bacterium
CCTCAGTCCAGCCGCCGGCGCAGGGTCCGCAGCGCGCCCAGGAGGATGGCCAGCCCCAGCCCCACCAGGATGCCGATCCGCTCCGCCAGCACCGGGAGCGGCGCGCCCTTGATCATGATATCCCGCACCAGGGAGAGGTAGTGCCGCAGGGGGAAGAAGTTGGAGAGGAACCCCAGGGCCGGCGGCATGTTCTCCACTGCCACCAGGTAGCCACTGAAGGCCATGTCCGACACGCCCACCAGGAAGACGAAGAGGAGCGCCTGCTGCTGGCTGCGGCTCACCGCCGAGATGGCCATCCCCACCCCCAGTTCCACCAGGATGAACAAAGCCGTCACCCCGAGGAGCGCGCCCAGCCCTCCCCGCAGCGGGATCCCGTAATGGTACCGCACGATGGCCAGCATGGCCAGGAAGTCCACCAACCCGATGACCACGGCGGGGATGGCCTTGCCCACGTAGAGTTCCAGGCGCGTCAGGGGGGCGATCATCAGTTGCTCCAGGGTGCCCAGTTCCCGCTCCCGGGCGATCCCCAGGGATGAGACCAGCATGGTGACGATGTAGACGATGAGCCCCAACTGCGCCGGGATGGCCCGGTAGCCGATCTCCAGGTTCTCGTTCCAGTGGACGTGGCGGCGGACCTCAATCTGGGGGGCGAGGCCCCGGGAGAGAACCCCGCTTTCGGCCCACAGGTCCTCCTGGACCTGGGCCACCACGCCCGAAATGGTCGTCCGCAGCCGGAAGGCGACGATGGCGTTGGTCCCATCCACCAGGAACTGGACAGGGACCGGCTCCCGCCCGGCCAGGAGGTCCCGCTGGAACCCGGCAGGGATGACCACGCCCACGTAGGCCTTCCCTTCGTCCAGGAGGGCTGCCAACTCTTCCTCCCGCTCCACGGTGTAGCGCGGCTCCAGGGCCTGGGCGTTGCGGAACCCCTCCACCAGCCGCCGGCTCAGGCGGCTCCCATCCCGGTCCAAAACGGCCATGGGCAGGTGGTCCGTCTCCGTGGAGACGGCCCCGGCCACCAGCACCAGGAGGAGCAGGGGCCCGAAGAAGATGAAGGGCGTCAGCAGCCGGTCCCGCCGCCAGTGGAGGAACTCCTTGCGCGCCAGCGCCCGAATCCGGTCCCACATGGCTGCCCTACCCCATCTGCTTGCGGAAGGAAAGGATGGCCAGGGTCAAACAGCCAGCCCCCATCCCCAGCAGGATGGCCGCGGCCTGGGCCACGTCGGCCAACCCCGCCCCCTTGAGGAACAGCGCCCGGCTGATGGCCACGAAATGGGTCGCCGGCAGCGCATAGGAGCGGACGACGGCCCCCACCTTCTGGGTGTCAATGGGATCAAAGAGGCCCGTGAGGAAGAAACTGGGGATGAAGAAGATGAGGAAGTTGGCGATCATGGCCGCGCCCTGGCTGCCGATGAAGTTGGAAAGGAACAGGCTCAGGGCCAGGCTGCCGAAGAGGAAGTCCAGCCCCAGGAGGAGGAAGAGGCCGAAGTTCCCCCGGAAGGGGACCCGGAACCAGACGATGGCCACCGCCGCCGTGAGGACGAGGCTGACGACGCCGCTCACCAGGTACGGCAGGAGTTTCCCCACCAGCAGTTCCGCCTTGCGGAGGGGCGTGGAGATGAGGGCTTCCAGGGTGCCGTGCTCCTTCTCCCGGGTGATGGCCAGCGAGATGGAGAGGCTGGGCATGGCCATCACCACGGCGATGAGCCCAGGCACCATGCTGTGGAGGATGCGCAGGGCCGGGTTGTACCAGATGCGGGTCCGCTCCTCCAGGCGGGGCAGGCGCACCGCGGCCATGCCTCCCCTGGCCTGGACCAGGAGGGACTGGGAAAAGGCCCCGCTGCGGGTCTGGACCTGGCTGAGGGTCTGAAGGGCGCTGTTGGGATCGGCGCCGTCCAGGAGGAGTTCCACCCGGGCCTCCTCGCCCCTCTGCAGGCGCCGCTCAAACCCCGGCGGGATGACCAGGACGGCGTAGACGCGCGAGGCCAGGAGGAGGTCCTCCCCCTCCCTGTAACTCTGGACGGTGGCCACCACGTCCACCATCCCGTCGCTCGTCAGGAAGGACACATAGCGGCGGGAAAGGGGGGTCTGGTCCTGGTCAAAGAGGGCGACGCGGAAGTTCTCCACGTCAAAGGAAAAGACGTAGGCCAGGAGGACGAGGAGGAAGGCCGGCGTGAAGGTGACCAGGAAGAGGGTCCGCCGGTCCCGCACGATGTGCAGCACTTCCTTTCGGATGACGGACCACGTCTTGGAAAGGGACATGCTCGTCCTCTCAAGCGTTCTGATGGACCTCACCCCTGCCCCCCAGCCTCCTTCCCCCCGCCGCCTGGGGAGGAGGTTGGGGGATGAGAAGGGGCTTGACCTCTCCCCCAGTCCCTCCCCGATCCGAGGGTGTGTAGGGGCGATTCATGAATCGCCCCTACACATCCCCGCCGCCTGCAGCGGCATCCCTTCCCCTGCCTCGGAGAGGGGAGAAGGTTGGGGGATGAGGAGAAGTCGGACTTTGAAAAGCCCTGGCCCCCCTCCTGCGGTCATCCCACGCTGCGGAGGAAGGCCGACACAGCCCGGGCCACCGGCTCTGGCTGCTCCAGCATCACCATGTGCCCCCCGCCGGGGACGACCTCCAGGCGGGCCCCGGGGATGTGGGCCGCCAGGTACTCCGAGTACTTGAGGGGCGTCATCACGTCGGCCGTGCCGCAGATGACGAGCGTCGGCGTCTCCACCCGCGGGAGTTCCTGCATCACGTCAAAGGCATCGCAGGCCAGGAAGTCGCCGTAGACAACTTGGGGATTCGCCTCCAAGAGCTGCTGGCGCGCCGCGCGCCGGAACCGCTCCGGCGCGCCCTCGGCGAAGAGCCACTGCACCAGTTGCTCCACGGCGCGGGGGTAGTCTTCCTGGAGGCCCCGGAGGAGGGC
Source organism: Anaerolineae bacterium (assembly GCA_034434775.1). GTDB lineage: Bacteria > Chloroflexota > Anaerolineae > DTPP01 > DTPP01 > DAOTYM01. Next base: position 2,916 of record DAOTYM010000419.1, read on the forward strand.
CGGGGCCACCCGCAGCCGGGCGCCAGAGCCCACGAGCACAAGCCCCCTCAGGCGGTTGGGGTAACGGAGGGCCACCTCCAGGGCGATGGCCCCGCCCATGGAGTGGCCCACGAGGACGGCCTTTTCCAGCCCCGCCGCCTCCAGGAAGGCACGGACCACGTCCCGGTAAGCCCCGATGGACCGCCGGCCCTCGCCCTCGGAGCGGCCGTGCCCCGGCAGGTCCAGGGCGTAGACCGTCGCTTCCGGCAGGCGGCGCAGGGCCACAGGCCAGTGCACGTGCGAGCCCCCCGCCCCGTGGACGAGGACAACCTCTGCCCGCGTCCCCTCGGCACGGTGCAGGGCGTAGTACAGCCGTTCTCCCGCCTCCGAGATGCGCAGCCAGGGCATGTTCGCCTCCTCACGCAGAGCCTGCCGACCGCCCCCCCGCAAGTGGGCAGGCGCAGGCCCTGCCCTGGGGATTATTCTTCCTCTTCCTTGCCCTCCGAGGCCACCGTCTCGTTGAGGTCCTTCATCAAAAGGTCCACGTTGATGCCGTGGGCCCTGGCCCCCTGCTCAATGTTCTCAAAGCGGGCCACGGCGCAGCCGATGCACATCAGGCCGTGCCGCAGGAAGACTTCAATGGTCTGCGGGTAGCGCATCACCACCTCGCCGATGGACATGTCCTTGGTAATCGTCGCCACAGAACGCCTCCTCACAGGGTGGGAAATGGGCTTGCAAATTTGCGATGGGCTTGCAAATTTGTAAGTTCAGGCTCGCAGTGCGGCACGCAAGGGCTGCCCCAGATGGATCGGGGTGCCCGAGGCCGCCACTCGCTTATTCGTTTTCGTCGGCGGCTCAGGCCCAGGGCGCGCATGCGTCGCCCTGGCGCTCACCCGGCCTTCCTCACGCTGCCGGGGCTTCCATCGCCCGCCGCCGCTCCGCCTCGGCCCGCTCGGCCATGAGCGCCCGCAGGGAGGCGATGTCCCTCGGGATCAAGTAGGCCACGCCGCCGAAGAAGAGGGCGCACAGGGTCCAGGCCACCGTGCAGATGATGAGGATGGCGTCGTGCAGGGACGACTGCACGGCGATGACCCCCGCCAGGAGCGGCGCGGTGGCCGAGCCGATGGTCTCCATGAAGTTGAGCGCGGCCAGGGCTGTGCTGCGCACCTCCGGCGGCGTCACATCGTGGACGGTGGAGACCACGTTGGGAGCGGCGAAGGGCATGAAGACCGCGGTCATGGCCATGAGCACCAGGAAGAGCCCCTGGTTCTCCAGCGGCACCGAGAGGGTGACCACCATCAGGATGGTCCCCAGGACCACCCCCGTGACGGCCACCAGGACCCGTCCCCGCGGCGTCCGCCGGAAGAAGAAGTCGCCCAGGGTCCCGCCGATGAAGTAGCCGCTGGAGAGGGTGAGGATGGCCACCATCATCGTCGTGGCCGCCTGGCCCGAGGTGTAGTTCCGCTCCGTCTCCAGGTAGCGGAAGAACCAGTAGGTCACGACGTTCCAGGGGAAGACCCCGAAGAACCCCTGCACGAAGAGCAGGATCAGGCTCCGCTTGCGGAGCGCGGCCCGCAACTGCTTCAGGTCAAAGCGGTAGACGCCGATCTCCTTCAGGCCGGCCAGTTCGGGTTCGGCGCGGCCCCGGGGTGCTTCCCGCACGAAGAAGAAGATGAGCGCAGCCACCACCAATCCCACCGAGCCGGTGACGAAGAAGACCCGCCGCCAGCCCAGCGTGGGGCCCAGGGCCGTGGCCAAGATGAGGCCCAGCATGTACCCCATGGGCATGCCCAGTTCCAGCAGGCCGTAGACCTTCCCCCGCATCCTGGGGCCGAAGTAATCCGAGACCAGGCTGTAGAGCCCCGGGTAACTGGAGTCGTCAATCCCCGTGGAGGCCCGGGTGACCAGGAAGAGGCTGTAGCGGGGGGCCAGCGCGCTCAGCCAGGTGGTGCTGCCCCAGATGAACGACGCCAGGGCCAGCAACTTGGCCCGCGCAAAGCGGTCGTACAGGTACCCCCAGACCGGGTACAGGATGCCGGCCACGATGATGGCCCCCGTGGAGACGGCCCCCATCTGCACCTCGTTGATGCCGAACTCCTCCATGATGGGCGTGGTGAGCGGGCCGATGAGGAGCTTGTCGGCCTGGTGCAGGAGCACGAAGAGGAAGAAGATGAAGACCACGAACCACCGGTATCTGGACGTCATCGGCTGCCCCCTTTCTTGGCTTGATCCTGCTTTTAGTCCGGTTGCACCAACTCCACGACGGTCGCGCCGTCGCCACCTTCGTGCCGCGCCCCGGGCCGGAACGAGGCCACCAGGGGATGCCGCGCCAGTTCCTCCCGCACGGCGCGACGCAGGGCGCCAGTCCCTTTGCCGTGGATGATGCGCACCTGGGGCAGGCCGGCCAGGAAGGCCCGGTCCAGGTACTTCCCCACCTGCTCCAGAGCCTCCTCCACGGTGAGGCCGCGGCAGTTCAGTTCTGCCGGCAGGGGGCCGGCCCCGGGCCCGCGGAGTTCCACCCGGGCCGGGCCTTCGGAGGGCACCTCCTCGGCGCGGGGCTCCAGTTCCTCCACCGGCACCCGCACGCGGAAGGACCCCACCTGCACCTCCGCCTCTCCTTCATCCACGTGGGCCACCTCGCCGGCCATCCGCAGGCTGGGGACCCAGACGCGGTCCCCCGGCCGGGGCTGGAAGGGCGCGCCGAGGACGGGTTTCGTGCGGATGGGGGCGAGTTCCTCCGCCAACTCCTCCAGGCGCTCCTCGGCCTCCCCCAGGTCCTCCGCCGAGGGCGGTTGGGGGGCAGGCTCCCGCTGCCAGAGGCGGCGCAGGCGGGCCAGTTCCCGGCGCACCTCTTCCACCTCCCGGGCAGCCTCCTCCCGCGCCTTCTGGAGGACCTCGCGGCGGGCCCGCTCAATCTCCGCCAAGCGCTGCGCAAGTTCCCGGCGCAAGGCCTCCGCCTCGGCCCGCTCCTTGGCCGCAGCCTCCCGTGCCCTCAGGGCCTCCCGCTGCGCCTCTTTGATGTCGGCCAAGAGGCTCTCCGCCTCCAGGACGTCCGGGGAGACCATCCCCTGGGCCTCCTGGACGATGGCCGGGTCCAGGCCCAGCCGCCGGGCGATGGCGAAGGCGTTGGAGCGCCCCGGGAGGCCGATGGTCACCTCGTAGGTGGGGGCCAGGGTCTCTGGGTCAAACTCCACCGAGGCGTTCTGCACCCCGGGCGTCTTGTGGGCGTAGACCTTCAGTTCGGAATAGTGGGTGGTGGCCAAGGTGGTGATGCGCCTCGCCACCAGGTGCGAGAGGATGGCCCGCGCCAGAGCCGAGCCCTCTACCGGGTCGGTGCCAGCGCCCAGTTCGTCCAGCAGGACCAGGCTGCGGGAGTCCGCCTCCTGTAGGATGCGGATGATGCGCCCCATGTGGGAGGAGAAGGTGGACAGGCTCTGCTCAATGGATTGTTCGTCGCCGATGTCGGCGAAGATGCCGCTGAAGACGGTGAGGCGCGAGCCCTCGGCGGCGGGGATGGCCAGCCCGGCCTGGGCCATGGCCGCCAGCAGGCCCACCGTCTTGAGGGTCACCGTCTTGCCGCCCGTGTTGGGGCCGGTGAGGACGAGGACGAAGTAGTCCTCGCCCAGGTACACGTCTATGGGGACCACTTTCTCCGGGTCCAGCAGGGGGTGGCGGGCTTGCCAGAGTTCAATGACCGACCCCGGATGGGGGACGGCGTCGGGGTCCTTCTGCCGCTGGCGGAAGGGGACCAGGTGCGGCTCCACCCCGCGGATGGCTTCGGCGTAGCGGGCCTTGGCGAAGATGAGGTCCAGTTCCGCCAGGGCCTCCACCGTCTGCTGGATGAAGGGGGCTTCCTCGGCCACCAGGTCGGTGAGGCCCAGGAGGATGCGGTCCACCTCCTGCTCTTCCTGCAACTGGAGTTCGCGCCAGCGGTTGTTCAGTTCCACCGTGGCCAGGGGCTCAATGAAGAGGGTGGCCCCGCTGGCCGACTGGTCGTGCACCAGGCCAGGGACGCGCCCCTTGAACTCCGCCCGGAGGGGGATGACGTAGCGGCCGTGGCGCTGGGTGACCAGGGGCTCCTGGAGGAAGGGCGCGATCTCCGGCGAGGCGACCATGCGCTGCAGGCGCTCCAGGAGGTGTTCGTGGGCGGCGCGCAGGTCCCGGCGGATCTCCGCAAGGCGCGGGCTCGCCGTGTCCAGCACCTCCCCCTTCTCGTTGATGGCCCCGCCGATGGCCGCGACGACGTGGGCGCACTCCTCCAGGCGGGAGGCGACCTCCGCCAGGCGGGGGAACTGCCCTGCGGCCCGCACCAGGCTGCGCCGCAGGGTGCGGGCCACCAGCAGGGTCTGGCGGATGTCCAGGAGTTCCCCGGGAAGGAGCATGGCGCGGCGCACTGCCCGCTCCAGCAGGGGGCGGACGTCGCGCGCCCCGCCCAGGGTGATGGGGTTGGTCGCCAGGAACTGCCGGGCCTCCCGGGTCTCCTCCTGGCGGGCCCGGGCCTCCGTCAGGTTCGCGGTCGGGCGCAGGCCGAGGGCCAGTTCCCGGCCAGCGGAGAAGGAGGTGTGGCGGGCCAGTTGGGCCAGGATCTTGGGGAACTCCAGGAGGTCCAGGTACGAATCGTCCATCAGCCGACCGAAAGGATGCGCAGGATCTCGGTGGGGGCCCACGGCTTGACCGAGAGGATGAGGTACGGCAGGAGCCGGGCGAAGACGTTGGCCAGCACCGACGACTGGAGGCTGTAGTGGATGGCCAGGCGGACCGAATCGGCCCGCACCGTGGCCAGGACGGGCTTCCCCGGCTGATGCCAGGTCCACGGGACCTCCGTGGCAAAGTTCACCGCCGCCAGGAAGAGGGAGATCCACACGCAGGTGGTCACGAACCCCAGGGCCACGCCCCCCAGTTGGTCCACGTGCTTCAGGATGCTCAGGTGGGCCTGCCGGTAGTCCCGCGTGACCAGCGAGAGCGCGCCGTAGGCGGCGAGCAGGATGAGGACGAAAGCCAGGGCCTCCACCGATTGGCGGTTGGCCCACACCACGCGCTGGATCCACGTCCCCACCGTCTGGTAGTAGGCCGCGGCCAGGACGAGCGCGAAGTAGAGGAGCACCAGCCCGATCAGTTGCCGCAAGATGCCCTGGAAAAGCCCCACCGTTGTGCCTGCAATGAGCCCAGCCAGGATGACCACGTCCAGCACGTTCATACGCGACTCCCGCTCCTCGGGAACCAGCCGACGTTGGGAAAGTATAGCACATTCCGTGCCGGGGACAAAACGGCCGAGGGGCACTGCAGGATGCCCGTCCCTGGAAACGCGGGAGCGCCTGTGTTATAATCCCACCGCCCGGTTGCCTCGGAGCCCTCTCTTCGTGCAGGAGGCCACCCTTGGACGCGAAGGCCGTCAAAGACCTGGCGCTGGATGTGGGCTTTGACCTGGTGGGCATCACCGATCCACAGCCAGGGCACCCGATCCCCTGGACCCGCTCGGTCATCGTCCTGGGGCTCGCCACCTTGGACGAGGCCTTTGACTACCAGACGTTCATCGCCTACGAGGGGAAGCAGCGCTGGTACAAGCCCATCTACACCGCGCTGGAGGCCCTCTCCGCGCGGCTGGCCCGCCGCCTCCGGGAGCAGGGGTGGCAGGCCGAACACCTGACCTTTGAGGACAGCCTGGCCTACGTGGACCTCAAGGCGGCAGCCGTGGCGGCCGGCCTGGGCGTCTGGGGGAAGAACAACCTGGTGGTCACCCGGCGCTACGGCCCCCAGGTGCGCTTCGGGGCCGTCTTCACCTCGGCGGACCTGGCCCGCGACCACCCCTTGCAGGACTACTTCTGCCCTTCCTGCACCCTGTGCTGGAACGCCTGCCCCACCCAGGCCATCGGCCCGGGCGGGTTCGTGCGGGACCTCTGCCTGGCGGAGTTCAACCCCACGCGGGAGATGGCCGCCCGCCAGGAGCGGGAACTCCCCCGCCTCACCCGGACCACGCGCCTCCAGTGCATCGCCTGCCTCACCGCCTGCCCCATCGGGCGCAAGGTCGCCGTGGAGATGTGGTACGACTTCCGGGAGGGGTGAGCCGCGTCCAGAGGCGGAAGCGGGGAGCGGGCGCGCGTCGCCCTACTTCTTCTCGCCGTGCTCCCGACGGAAGCGGGCCGTCCAACTCCCTCCCAGGCCCAGGAGGCCGCCGTAGAGTTCCCCCTTGGTGGGCATCTCCGCCCTTGGCACCTCCTCCCAGCGCCCCCGGTCCCGGTCCAGCACCCACCGGTCTCGCGCCTCCACCAGGCTCCCGAGGAGGCCGCGCAACGCCTCCTCGTCCTGCGCCGCCACCAGCCGCCTGAGCGCGTCCAGGCGCTCCTGGAAGAGGTCCAGCAGGCGGAAGAGGTTCTCGGCGTTGCCCAGGAGGAGGTGGGTGAGGGCCTCGGCGTCCTGCAGGACCTCGGTGGCCCCAGCGAAGGTCTCACCGGCCAGGCGCCGCGCCTCCTTCCAGGAACTGGCCGTGGTGGCCGTCTGCATCAGGGCCACGCCCAGGGCCATGGGGAGGTCGTGCACCCAGGCCATGAGGCCGTCGTGCTCCGCCGCGTCCAGGAAGTAGGGCTCCGCGCCGAGGCCGGCCACCATCTCGCTGACCACCTGGACCGCGTCCGGGTCGGCCGAGGGGGAAGGGGTGAGGCAGTACTGCGCCCCCTTGAAGAGGGTGGCCGAGGCCCCCTCCACGCCGCGGCGGGCGCGCGCGGCCTCGGCCGGGGCCAGGATGGGGTTGCCCCCGACGAACGAGACGTGCTCCGGCAGGAACTCCTCGGCCCAGGCCAGGACCGGTTGCTTCAGGGTGGCCGTGTCGGTGACGATGGCCCCCGGTTTCAGGTCCTGGGCGATGGCTTCCAACGTGCTGCGGATGCCTGCCAGGGGCAGGGCCAAGCAGATGAGGTCCGCCCCTTCGCAGGCCGCGATGAGGTTCCATTCGGTGGCGTCCACTGCGCCCATCTTGCGGGCCTGGCTGGCCACCGTTGGTTCCCGGTCGTGGCCCACCACCTCATAGTCGCCCCCCTGTGCCCGGAGGGCCAGCCCCAGGGAACTGCCCACCAGGCCCAGCCCCACGATGGTGATCTTCGGTTTCTTCACTTCGTCCAACCCTCCCTCTCTTGAAGCGAAGGGCCCTGCGCCCTCCGCCCATCAGTTCAACTCGTCGGCCTGCCAGAGGGCCGCGTGCAGGCTTGCCGCTGGGCCCTCTGGCGGCTCGTGGTGCCGCCGGATGAGGTCCACCGTAAGGGGGTCCGCGCCAGCCTCCCGAGCCTTCTGTGCGCCCACCTCGGCATGGGTCAGGTGGGCGCGGAAAGCCCTGCCCCAGGGGTGCCTGGCCAGCCAGGGGAGCGCCTGGGGCCAGAAGGCCGAGAGGAGGACGATGGCCACCCGGTGCCACAGCCGAAGGCGCGGTTCCCCTTCCTTGCCTACGTCGTGGAGGAGCGCGGCGGCGAGGAGAGGCCGCTCCCGGTACCCCCACGCGAGGAGCGTACGGGCCACGGCCGCGCCGTGGCGCCTCCCGGCGGGCGACATGGCCTGGAACAGGGCCAGTTCCCCCGGCGTGAGCCAGGCCAGGGCTTCCTGGGGCACCCCCGGGTCCAGAGGGGCCCGGAGCGCGTGCCAGAACTGCCGCACCCGGTACCAGGCCCTGGAGAGCCCTCCGCTGGCCCCCACACGCCCCCGCAACGCTCCTTCCCTCGTGCTCACCTTCCCCTCCGGCGGCCGGCCCACCCCCTCACCACAGAGGCTGCCCCAAGAGCAGGCTGCTGATGAGGCGCATGGGCGGGCCCAGGATCCAGCCCAGGAGGTCCAGGCGCCCCAGGCTCCCCAAGGCGATGAGCGCGAGGAGGATCAGGGGGCCGTACTGCTGCGTGTCGGCCAGTTTGCGGGCCCAGGGGAGCGGCAGGACGCCCAGGGCCACGCTGAAGCCGTCCAGAGGCGCGATGGGGAGGAGGTTGAAGAGGGCCAGCCCCACGTTGATCCACGTCGCCAGGAGGAGGCCCGTGAGGAGCCAGTCCCCCCAGGAGGTGTACCACACCGCGGACGGGAGCAGGTCCAGGCGGATGGGCGCGGCGAAGAGGGCCGCCAGGAACAGGTTGGAAAGGGGCCCGCTGGCGGCGGTGATGGCCATGCTGGTGAGGGAACGCCCCCGCATCTGGTAGGGGTTCACCGGCACCGGCTTGCCCCAGCCGAAGCCGCTCACCAGGATCATGAGCGAGCCGATGGGGTCCAGGTGCGCCAAGGGGTTCAGGGTCAGGCGCCCCAGGGCGCGGGCAGTGCGGTCGCCCATGCGGTCGGCGGCCCACGCGTGGGCGAACTCGTGGACCGGGATGGCGATGAAGAGCACGATAAGTTTGACCAAGAGGTCTACCAGGCTGAAACTCCCCAACATGGAAAGGGTATCTCCTCCCCGGGTGATGGCCGGCTCCCGCCGGGTGTGGGATCGGCAGGCACATTATAACATCAAGTCCCAGGGGCTGCCAGCGGGAGGACTGCGGAGGGACCTTTCCTCATCTCTCCGATGCGGAAGGGGAGCGGGCCTGGGGGCGGGGGGTGAGGTCTGCGCGCCGTTTGAACTCCCCGCCCGAATCTGCTACAATCTCAAGGGGGAAGATGTCCTTCCTCCCCGCGATCCCCCCTCAGGAGGTGGCCAGATGTTCGCCAACCGCTATGCGCTCCTCACCGGCGGCTCCAGCGGCATGGGCAAGGCCCTCGCCCATCTCCTGGTCCGCCGGGGGGCCCATGTGGGCCTCATCGCCCGCAACCCCGAACGCCTGGAGCAGGCCCGCCAGGAACTCCTGGCCGAAGCCACTGCCGGGCAGACGGTGGAGACCTTCCAGGCCGACGTGCGCGATTTCCAGGCCGTCCAGGCCGTGGTGGCGGCTGTGGAAGGGCGGGGGCAGCCCATTGACTTCCTCTTCAACGTGGCCGGCTTCGCCCGCCCGGGCTACTTCCACGAACTGCCCCTGGAAGTCTTCCGCGACCAGATGGAGACGAACTACTTCGGCACAGTGCACACCACCTATGCCGTCGTCCCCTACATGATGGCCCGGCGCCGCGGCCACATCGTCAACTTCTCGTCCATGGGGGGGCTGGTGGCCGTCTTCGGCTACACCGCCTACTGCCCTTCCAAGTTCGCCGTGCGCGGCTTCTCCGAAGCCCTGCGCAGCGAACTGAAGCCCTACGGCATCGGGGTCTCCGTGGTCTATCCGCCCGATACCGACACGCCCGGCTTCGCCGTGGAGAACCAGACCAAGCCCTTTGAGACCCGGTACATCAGTGGGAGCGCGGGCCTGATGAAACCGGAGGAGGTCGCAGAAGCCGTCCTCCGGGGGGTGGAACGGGGCCGCATCCTGATCATCCCCAGCCTGGAAAGCCGCCTCCTGTACATCGGCACGAACCTCCTGGGCGCGGCGACCCACCTGGTCATGGACCTCCTGGTGCGGCGGGCCCAGGCGGCCAAGGCTCGCTCCCAACCCTCGGGCGGGAGCGGTGCGTGAGCCGCCTTGCCCTGTGAGGGGGAACATGCCCCAGCGCCTCTCAGCGTCCTTGCGGCGGGCCGACCCAGGGTTGCTGGCTGTGCTGTGCCTCAGCCTGCCCGCGGTGGCCCCCCTGCTGTACCCCGGGTACTTCGCCTCTCACGACGGCCTGCTGCACCTCTACCGCTCCCTGGGCCTGGACCGGGCGGTCCAGGCCGGGGTCTTCCTGCCCCGCTGGTTCCCCGACTTCGCCTTCGGCTACGGTCAGCCGGTGCTGAACTTCTACGGCCCCCTCGGGTACTACCCCGGGCAGGTCCTCCGCACCTTGGGCGTCGGCCTGGTGGCGGCGGCTAAGGGAGCCTACGCCCTCGGCGCGGTGGCCGCGGGCCTGGGGATGTACCTCTGGGCCCGACGCGCCTTCGGCGGCCGGCCGGTAGCCGCGGCTGTGGCGGCCCTGGCCTACGTGTACGCGCCCTACCACCTGGCCGACCTCTACGTGCGCGGCGCCCTGGCGGAACTCTGGGCCATGGCCTGGGCCCCTTGGCTCCTCTGGTCGCTCACGGGCCTCCTCGCGGACCGGGAGCCGGTCCACTTCACCGTCAGCGCGTGGGCCCTGGCGGCCCTGGTCCTCACCCACAGCCTTTCCCTCCTCGTCTTCGGGCCCTTGCTGCTGGCCTACGCCGCGCTCCTCGCGCGCCGGGGAGGAAAGAGGGCCTTCCTCTGGGGCGCAGGAGCGGTGGCCCTGGCCCTCGCCCTCAGCGCCTTCTACTGGCTGCCAGCCCTGGCGGAGAGCCGCTTCGTGGGCCTCGGCGTCGGGGCGTCGGCAGGGTACCGGAAGCACCTAGCCCCCCTCTGGAGCGTGGTCTCGCCTTCGCCCATCTACCGCTACTTCCCGGAGCAGCGCACAGCGGCCGAGCACCCTGTGGGCCTGGTGCAGGTCGCAGTGGCGGCCCTGGCGGTTCTGGGGTGGTGTCTGCGGCGGCCCCGCACCCCGGGCGCCCTGTTCCGCCCTGCCCTGGTGCTCATGGCCTTGGCGGCCGCTGGGGGGCTCTTCATGACCACCACTGCCTCCCTCCCGGTGTGGGTGGCGTGCGAGCCCCTGCTCAGTTACCTGCAGTATCCCTGGCGGTTCCAGGCCCTCACGTCCCTGGGGATGGCGTTCCTGGCGGGCGCCTTGGCCCTCCTCCTGGAGCCCAGCACGTGGAGGGCAGGCCCTAGGGGGCGTGCCCTCGTGGGGTGGGGCGTGGCGGGCATCCTCGTGGCGCTCCTGGCCGTGGAATCCCTGGGGGCGTTGCCCTACAAGCCCCTGGCCCTGCACGACGACGAGGTGACCTTCCAGCGCATGTGGGCCGAGGAGCGGGCGGCCGGCCAGATCGGCACCACCTGGACCGGGGAATACCTGCCCGTGTGGGTGCGGGAGCAGCGGTGGGCCATCGGCCGCTCGTGGCGGGACGCCGGAGGGCCGGACCTGGCGGAGGCCGACGCCCCGCGCCCTCCCGACGCCGTGGACCTCCTGGAGGTGGGGTATGCCGGCCTGCGCCTGCGGGTGCGGAGCAGCGGGCCGGCCACCTTGGTCCTGCACCAGTTTTACTACGTGGGCATGGCGGCCCTTGGGGAAGGAGGGCGGATTCCGGCCTACCCCTACGGGACGCTGGGCCTGGCCGCCGTGGACCTCCCGCCGGGCGAGCACATCCTCTGGTTCGGGCTGCGGCCGACCCGGGCCCAGGCCGCCGGTTCCTGGGCCTCGGCCCTGGGGCTGGCTTCCTGCGCCTGGTTCCTGTGGCGGGCGCGGAGGCAGCGAGCCCTCGCCGCCGCGGCCGCGTTGCTCCTCCTGGCCGGAGGGTTGCTCCTCGCCCGCCACTGGGCTGCGCCAGAGGGACCCCGCCTGGCCCCGGTGCAGGCCGAGTTTGAGGGGCGGGCGGCCCTCCTGGCCTGTTCGGTCCCCCGGGGGCCCGTCCGGCCGGGTGGGGCGGTGGAGGTCACCCTGTACTGGCTGGCCCGACAGGGCTTTGCCAAGGACCTGGTGACCTTCGTCCACCTGGCCCGAGAAGAGGGCCCGGCCCCCCTGGCCCAGACCGACCAGCAGCCCGATGGGGGGTTCACCCCCACCACGCGGTGGGTCGCCGGCGAGGTCATCCCGGACCGCCACCTCCTGCGCCTGCCGGAAGGGCTGCCGCCAGGCCGGTACGCCCTCTACGGCGGCCTGTACGAGTTCCAGCCCTTCCGCAACCTGGAGGTCATCTCCGCGCAGGTGCCCGTGTCCTTCGGCCGGGTGCTCCTGGGGCACCTGGAGGTGGCAGCGCCATGACCTGCAAGGGGGGATGGGCAGGCCGCCTGGTCGGGGCCCTCGCCCTCGCCCTGCTCGGCTTCCTGCCCTGGGGCAGCCTGGCC
>DAOTYM010000420.1:0-5878 GCA_034434775.1 Anaerolineae bacterium
GCCAGACCGGCTTTGACATCACCGTGGCCTCGGAGGTCATGGCCATCCTGGCCCTGGCCAGGGACCTGAAGGACCTGCGGGCGCGGCTGGGGGCGGCTACGCCCAGATCGTCCCCATGGAGGACTTCAACCTGCACCTCACCGGCGACATCCACGCCGTGGGGGTGGCCCACAACCTCCTGGCCGCGGCCATTGACGCCCGCATCATGCACGAGGACACCCTGAGCGACGAGAAACTGGCCGAGGTCACGCCGGAGATCCCCCGCCTGAACATTGACCCCTACTCCATTGAGTGGCCTCGGGTGGTGGATGTCTCCGACCGGGCTCTGCGGAACATCGTCATCGGCCTGGGGGCCAAGGGCGATGGCCGGCCGCGCCAGACCGGCTTTGACATCACCGTGGCCTCGGAGGTCATGGCCATCCTGGCCCTGGCCAGGGACCTGAAGGACCTGCGGGCACGGCTGGGCCGCATCACTTGGGGCGCGACCAAGGACGGCCGCCCGCTCACCGCCGAAGACCTGAAGGTGGCCGGGGCCATGACCGTCCTCTTGAAAGACGCCCTCATGCCCAACCTGATGCAGACCATGCAGGGCACGCCGGCCTTCGTCCACGCTGGGCCGTTCGCCAACATCGCCCACGGCAACTCCTCCATCGTCGCCGACATGATCGCCCTGAAACTGGTCTCCGACGGCTACGTGGTGACGGAGTCCGGCTTCGGTGCCGACTGCGGCATGGAGAAGTTCTTCAACATCAAGTGCCGCGTCTCGGGCCTCATCCCCAACTGCGTGGTGCTGGTCACTTCCATCCGCGCCCTCAAGATGCACGGCGGTGGCCCGCGCGTCGTCCCTGGCCGCCCCCTGGACCCGGCCTACACCGAAGAAAACGTGGAACTCCTGAAGAAGGGCCTGCCCAACATGGTCCAGCACATTGAGAACGTCCTCAAGTTCGGCGTGCCGGTGGTGGTGGCCATCAACCGCTTCTCCTCCGACACCGAGCGAGAGGTGGAGATCGTCCGCGAGGCGGCCCTGGCAGCCGGTGCCGAGGACGCGGTCCTCAGCGAGGTCTGGGGCAAGGGCGGCGAAGGCGGCGCGGCGCTGGCGGAGGCGGTGGTCAAGGCCTGCGAGAAGCCGTCCAACTTCCGCTTCCTGTACCCGGACGACTGGCCGATCAAGAAGAAGATTGAGACCATCGCCACGGAGATCTACCGCGCCGACGGCGTGGATTACTCTGCCGTGGCCGAGGCCAAGATTGAGCGCTACACCAAGGCCGGCTTTGACAAACTGCCGGTCAACATGGCCAAGACGCACCTTTCCTTCAGCCACGACCCGAACCTGAAGGGCGCGCCTCGGGGCTGGCGGCTCCCCATCCGGGACATCCGCGCCTCCGTGGGCGCGGGCTTCCTGTACCCGCTCTGCGGGGAGATGCGCACCATGCCCGGCCTGCCCTCGCGCCCAGCCTTCGTGGACGTGGACCTGGACCTGGAGACCGGCCGCGTGAAGGGCCTGTTCTAGCCCCTCCCCCCACTCCCCCTTCCCTCCCCGTTGAGGGGAGGGAAGGGGGAACCGCCCCAGGCAGCAAGGGCGGGGAGAGGACAGGACAAGAAGGTCACACGCCCCAGGCCAGCCCTGGGCTACAGAGCAGCGTGTCAGGAAATGGGTAGAGCATTTTTGTCGCACTCATATCGCAGTTTATAGGGAGGCTTTTAGGCAATACTGATTTGCCAGCGCTCTCTTTTGCTGGTACAATTGCTGTATCAGGGCTTGGTCAAGAGGGCTTGCGAACAGGGCAACTCACAAGAGGCGAAATTGCCGAGGAGGGAGCAGACGATGCAAAGAGCGGTGTTTGATGTGCCTGCCATGTATGCAGACCACCACGTCCTGGCCGTGCGGGAGGCCCTCCTGCAGACGGACGGCGTGGCCGACGTGACCGCCAGCAGCATGGAACAGCGGGTCTGGGTGGAGTTTGACCCCGCCAAGACCTCGCCGGAGGCCCTGGCTGCCGTCCTGGAGCGAGCCGGCTACCCCGTGGGCAAGGTGCCGGAACTGCTCGTACCCACCCCAGCCAAGGAGGATGGCTCGGCCTGGTACCGGTTTGAGCCGCGGGTCACCCAGACCAACATGGCCGACCTGGAGATGTCCGGCGACTTCCGCAAGTACTAGCCCTCCCGAGGGAGGCTGCAAGCCCCTGCCACAAGAGGGACCTATCGGAGGAAAAGGCAAATGGCATCTGCAGAGAAGAAAATCAGGACCATTGACCCGGCCGCCGTGGAGATGCTCCAGGTGGCCGAGGCACAAGGGCTTCCGACCGCCTTTGACCGCGCCGACGCCGCTGCCCCCTGCCCCATCGGCGCGGGAGGGGCCTGCTGCAAGATGTGCGGCATGGGCCCCTGCCGCCTGGTGGGCAAGACCAAGGTGGGCGTCTGCGGGGCCACGTTGGCGACGGTGGCGGCCCGCAACTTCGCCCGCATGGTGGCCGCCGGCGCCTCGGCCCACTCGGACCACGGCCGAGACCTGGCCTTCACCCTCATCGCCGTGGCCAAGGGCGAGGCCCAGGGCTACCGCATCCGCGACGTGAACAAACTCCTCACCGTCGCCAAGTACATGGGCATCCCCACCGAGGGGCGCACCAAGGAAGAGATCGCTCTGGACGTGGGCACCAAGGCCCTGGAGCAGTTCGGCCAGCAGTCTGGCGAGGTCATCTACATCCGGCGGGCCACGCCCAAGCGCCAGAAACTGTGGCGAGACCTAGGCCTCACGCCCCGCGGCATTGACCGCGAGGTGGTGGAGATCATGCACCGCACCCACATGGGCGTGGACATGGACGCAGAGAACATCCTGGACCAGTGCCTGCGGGCCTCCCTGGGCGATGGCTGGGGCGGCTCCATGCTGGCCACCGACCTCTCCGACATCCTCTTCGGCACGCCCGTCCCGCTCCGCTCCAGCGCCAACCTGGGCGTCCTCAAGAAGGACGAAGTCAACATCATCGTCCACGGCCACGAGCCCACCCTCTCGGAGATGATCGTCGCCGCCGCCCAGGACCCGGAACTCCTGGAATACGCCCGCTCCAAGGGGGCCAACGGCATCAACCTGGCCGGCATCTGCTGCACCTCCAACGAGGTCCTCATGCGCCACGGCATCCCACCGGCGGGGAACTTCCTGCACCAGGAACTGGCCATCCTCACCGGCGCCGTGGAGGCCATGATCGTGGACGTGCAGTGCATCATGCAGGCCCTGGTGCCCCTGGCCCAGCAGTTCCACACGGAGATCATCACCACCTCGCCCAAGGCCAAGATCACCGGCGCCACCCACATCCCCTTTGACGAGCACCACGCCCTGGACTGCGCCAAGGAGATCGTGCGCCGGGCCATTGACCGCTTCCCGCAGCGGGGCAAGGTCCACATCCCCGACATCAAGGAGAACCTGGTCGCTGGCTTCTCCCACGAGTACATCAACTACATGCAGGGCGGCTACTACCGCGGCTCCTTCCGCCCCCTCAACGACGCCATCATCCAGGGGCGCATCCGCGGTGCGGCGGCCATCGTCGGCTGCAACAATGCCCGCGTCACCCACGACGACGCCACGGTGAACATCGCCCGCCGCCTCATCGCCAACGACGTCCTGGTGGTGGTGACCGGTTGCGCCGCCCACGCCCAAGCCAAGCATGGCCTCCTGAGCCCCGAGACCATGGCCTACGCTGGCGCCGGCCTGCGGGAGGTCTGCGAAGCCATCGGCATCCCGCCGGTCCTCCACGTCGGCTCCTGCGTGGACAACTCCCGCATCCTCACCATCCTCACCCAGATGGCCACCGAGGGCGGCCTGGGCCAGGACATTGACGACCTGCCCGCCGTGGGCATCTGCCCCGAGTGGATGTCGGAGAAGGCCATCTCCATCGGGTGCTACTGCGTCGCCTCGGGCGCGTACGTCATCTTCGGCGTCCACTCGCCGGTGGAGGCCAGCGAGGAGGTCACCCGCCTCATCTACGAGGGGTGGGAGGCCAAGGTGGGCGGCAAGATGGAGTTTGAGCCCGACTGGGAGAAGATCGTGGAGAAGGCCCTGGCCCACATAGACGCCAAGCGGCGTGCGCTCGGCCTGGTGGAGTACGACCCGAACCGCTTCGGCCAGAGCGGCGACAAGCCCCTGGAGGAGTACTTCGCCCTCCCGCCAGAGGAGCGCAGCCTCTACAGCCGCAAGGTCAAGGTGCCAGCGAGCCAGTAGGGCCCGAGAACAGCACAAGGAGCGAGGAGAGTTCCTATGTCCCGATATATTGCAACCCGAGCCCTCCGTGGAGCGAACCTGATCGTGCGCGAAGCGGAGAAGATGCTGGAGGAGGCCATCGCCCAGTACGGCGAGAACCAGCCGGTGGCCTTCACCAACACCGCCTACTACCTGCCGGTCATCCTGGGCTTCACTGGCTTGGAGGTCTCCACCCTGGGACAACTGCGGCCCGTGATCCAGCATGCCAAGTCCCTCCTCCATGGCCTGCCCTCGGAGCAACTCTGGCTCCCCTACCTGGGCGAGACGCTGGATGCCGGCGTGGCCACCCTCCTCGCCGAGGAGGCCATTGAGGCCATCCGCTTCGTGCGGGGCGAGCAGCCGGAGCGCATCCCCGGCCTGCGCCTGACCGGCACCAGTTTCACCAGCCCCGATGTGGAGAAGGGGGAAGGGGGCGGCTACGCCAACGGCCCCATTGACGACATCCAGTTGCGGGCCTGGGGCATCCAACTGGTGGACGGCCGCATGCCCGGCTTCGCCGCCATCATCGGCGCCGCCAAGTCCAACGAGGTGGCGGTGGAGATCGTGCGCCAACTCCAGCAGCGCAACATCCTCATCTTCCTCTCCGGCAACGTCAACGGGCGGAGCATCATCCACCAGTTGATGGAAGAGGGCGTGGAGATGGGGTACGATACCTACATCGTCCCCTTCGGCACCGACACCATCTCCGCCATCTACGCCCTGGGCTTTGCCACCCGCAGCGCGCTGACCTTCGGCGGCATGAAGGGCGGCCAGGCCCGCCAGATCCTCCTGTACAACAAGTACCGCGTCTTCGCCTTTGCCCTGGCCCTGGGCGAGGTGGACGACCTCAAGTACGCCACCGCGGCGGGGGCCATCAACTACGGCTTCCCGGTCATCGCCGATACCGTCATCCCGGAGATCCGCCCCACCGGCGTGACCCAGTACGAGCACGTCATCTCCATGCCCTTTGACGACATTGAGGGCAAGGACGACCTGGAGCGGGCCCGCCGCTTGGTCCAGCGCTGCATTGAGGTCCGCGGGGTCAAGGTCCAGATCACCGAAGTCCCCATCCCTGTGCCCTATGGCTCGGCCTTTGAGGGCGAGCGGGTGCGGCGCGCCGACATGCGGGTGGAGTTCGGCGGCAAGAACTCCCGCTGCTTTGAGTACCTGCGCATGGCCGACATGGACGAGGTGGAGGACCACAAGATCCAGGTCATCGGCCCCGGCCTGGAGACGGTGGAAGAGGGCGGCGCCATGGACCTGGGCATCCTGGTGGAGGTCGCCGGCCGCAAGATGCAGCAGGACTTTGAGCCGGTCCTGGAGCGGCAGATCCACTACTTCATCAACGGGGCGTCCGGCGTGCAGCACATCGGCCAGCGGGATATCACCTGGATCCGCATCAGCAAGGCCGCGGTGGAGAAAGGCTTCCGCCTGGAGCACCTGGGCGAAATCCTCTACGCCCGCTTCCACAGCGACTTCGGTGCCATCGTGGACAAGGTGCAGGTGACCCTCATCACCGACCCCGAGAAGCACGCCGAGTGGCTGGCCAAGGCGCGTGCTGCCTACGACTTCCGCAACAAGCGCCTGGCCGAGATGACCGACGAGTCGGTGGACACCTTCTACTCCTGCACCCTGTGCCAGTCCTTC
>DAOTYM010000421.1:0-19830 GCA_034434775.1 Anaerolineae bacterium
GGCCTTCTCGGTGCGCAAGCACCAGGCCTTCCAGACCCACACTTCGGACCTGGGCAACATGGACCAGCCCATCTGGAACACGCTGCACGGGCGCTTCGTGCAGGAGACGCGCCACGACGGGCGCCAGAGTTCCCGCCTGACGGACCACTTTGAGCCCATCTTCCTCCTCGTCTCCTTGGTCTTCCTCCTCCACGACGACGTGACGAGCCTCCTCTGGCTGCAGACGGCCGTCCTGGCCCTGGGGGCGGTGCCGGTCTACGCCTGGGCGCGGAAGCGCCTGGGGAGCCGAGCCGCGGGGCTGGCCTTCGCCCTGGCCTACCTCCTCTTCCCCGCGCTCCAGGCTGCCAACCTGACGGAGTTCCACGCCAGCCCCCTGGCGGTGCCCCTGCTCCTCGCCGCCCTGTACTTCGGCGAGGGGCGGCGGCACGGATGGCTTGCCCTCTTCACCTTCCTGAGCCTCACGGTCAAGGAAGAGGTGGCCCTGGTGGTCTTCATGCTGGGGCTGTACCTCTTCTTCGTCGTGCGGGACCGGAAGGCCGGGGCGGCCGTGGCCGCCGCCGGCCTCGCCTGGTTCGCCGTGGCCACCTTCGGCATCATCGCCCACCACAGCCGCCAGTTCTACGGGTCCGTCGCCGCGGAGGGGTCCATCTACTTCAAGCGCTACACGCACCTGGGAGGCGGGCTTGGGAGCATCCTCCAGGCCCTGGTGGCGAGGCCCGCCGAGGTGCTCGCGCTCCTCGGCACGGAGGAGCGGCTGGCCTACTGGGCGCGCATCCTGGCCCCGGTGGGGTTCCTGGCGGCCCTGGGCCCCCTGGAACTGGCCCTGGCCGCGCCCATCCTGGCGGCCAACCTCCTGGCCGACTACCCGGCCATGTATTCCGGCGAGTACCACTACTCGGCCCTGGTGGTCCCCTTTGCCGTGGCTGGGGCGGCCACCGGTGCGGCGTGGCTGACGCGGAAGGTGGCCGCATGGACCGGCTGGCCGCGCGCTCGGGTGCTGGCTGGCGTGTGCGCCTGGCTCCTGGCGTGGAGCCTCCTGGCCCAGCGGATGTGGGGGTTCACCCCCCTGAACCCGGGCGTGGCCTGGCCCACCGTCACGCCACACCACCGGCTCCTGGCCCGCTTCGCGGCGCAGGTCCCTCCGGGGGCGCGCCTTTCCACCACGCCCCCCCTCAACCCACACCTGAGCCACCGGGAGGTCATCTACGACTTCCCGGTGGTCCTGGACGCCGACTACGTCCTGGTGGATGCCGCCTCCACCACCGACATGCACCCCAACGATTTCCACCAGGCCGTGATGGGCCTCCTGCGGCGGGACTTCTGCGTGCAGGATGCCGCGGACGGCTACCTCCTCCTGGCCCGGGCCGCGGGCCAGGCCGACTGCCGCCGCGCCCTCCCAGATGCGTTCTACGACTTCCTGCGCGTGCCCAACCCCGCGCCCCAGTACCCCCTGGACATCACTTTCGGCGGCCGCCTGCGCCTCCTGGGGTTTGACCTGGTGGACCAGCCCCAGTGGCGGCTCACCTCGCTGCGCATGTACTGGCAGGCCCTGGAGCCCCTGGAAGAGGGCCTCCGCCTCTACCCCTTCTTCCTCAACCGGGAGGGCGACGTGGTGGAGGACACCTCCCAGCGCCCCCTGGCGGCCCTCCTCTGGTACCCCACCAGCCGCTGGCAACCCGGGGAGGTGGTGGCCGTGGAGACGGTCCCCTGGGACCTGGGGGATTGGTTCGCCGTGGCGGTGGGCGTTGTGGAGGGGGAGAACTGGGCCGAGGGGTGGCGCCGCCTGCCCGTCAGGGTGGAACAGGCTGGCTACCCCTGGCGTCTTTATGACGGCGGCACCTGGGTGCGCCTGCACCGGTTTGAACGGACGGGGGGACGCCTGCGCCTGGTGCCGCCCGACACGAAGTTGACGCCGGACCACCCCCTACAGGGGGAGTTCGGGGGCTTGGTCCGGCTTCTGGGCTACGATGCGCAGGTGGTCCGGGACGGCGGGGGCCGCGCCCTCCTCCTCACCCTCTACTGGCAGGCCCTGGCGGTGCCGGACCGGGACTACACCGCCTTCGTGCACCTCCTGGACGGGGAGGGCGAGCGGATTTCTCAGAGCGACGCCCAGCCGGACTGGGACGGGCCGGTCCCCACCAGCACCTGGCAGCCAGGCGAGGTGGTCAAGGATGTGCGCCGGCTGGCCCTGCCCGAGGCCCTGGACCGGCCACCCTACCGGGTGTGGGCCGGCTGGTACTGGTGGCAGACTGGCGAGCGGCTCCAGGCCTCGGTGCCGGGGCAGGAGGGCCCTTCGGACCACCTGGAGTGGATGGTGGACCTCGCACCCCTCGGAGGGGGCGGACGATGACGCGGCAGAGCAGGGCTCCACGGGCGCACGATTGGCTCTGGGCCGCGGCCCTCCTGGCCCTGTGCCTCCTGGCCTTCGCCCTGCGCGTCTACCGCCTGGAGGCGCAGAGCCTCTGGTACGATGAGGGGGTGACGGCCTACCTCGCCACCCTCTCCCTGCCGGACCTCACCGCCTGGACCGCCGACGACATCCAGCCGCCCCTGTACTACTACGCCGTGTGGGCCTGGGTGCGCCTGGCCGGCGCGGGGGAGTTCGCGCTGCGCTTCCCCTCGGCCTTCGCCGGGGTGCTCGTCGTGCCCTGCCTGGCCTGGCTCGGCCGGCGCGTGGCCGGCTCCCGAGGGGCGGGCCTCCTGGCCGGGCTCCTGGGGGCGGTTTCGCCCCTGCACCTCTGGTACGCGCAGGAGGCCCGCAACTACACCTGGGTCACGCTCCTCTGCCTGGCCGCAAGCGGGCTCCTCTGGGCGCGCCTCCAGGGAGGCGGGACCAGGGCCTGGCGCGCCTGGCTCCCCTACGTGGCCCTGATGGCCGCGGCCGTCTACACCCACTACTTCGCCTTCTTCGTCCTGGCCTTCCACGCCTGCTTCGCCCTGGCCTGGGGGCTGGGGTGCAGGGCCTGGTCCCGGCTGCGCCAGGCCCTGGGCGCGGTTGGCGCGGTGGTCGCGGTCTACCTCCCCTGGCTGCCCTTCCTGGTGCAGCGCTGGCACGAGGACACGAGTTACTGGCCCGGCACCCTGAAACTGGACGAGGCGGCCCGCAAGGTCGCCCTGGCCTTCCTGGGGGGCGAGTCCATCCTGGAGGCGGAGGGGCTGCGCCTCCTGGCTCCTTACCTGGTCGTCCTGGCCCTGACAGCGGGCATCTGGGCCTGGCGCACCGCCAGGAGCCGGGCCGACGCTTGGGGGCTGGCCTTCTCCCTCCTCTACGGGGCCGTCCCGGTCGCGCTGTTGCTGGGCCTGGCCTACCGCGTGCCCAAGTTCAACCCCCGCTACGCCATGGTCGCCTCGCCAGGCGTGCTGCTCCTCCTGGCAGGGGCCGCGGCCGGCCAGCCCCGCGCCCGGGCCGAGGCGTGGACGAGGGCCCTCGCCGCCGCGGGCGTGGCCTTCGTCCTGGGGGTCTCCGCCTACGCCGATGGGAACCTCTACGCCAACCCCGCCTTCACCAAGCCGGACTTCCGGGGCGTGGTGCGCTTCCTGCGGGAGCACGCGGCCCCCGACGAGGCCATCCTCCTCGTCTCGGGCCACATGGCCCCGGTCTTTGATGCCTACTGGCCAGGCTCCGGGCGTGCCCCTATCCCGCCCCTGCGCATCCTGGATGCCCGGCATCCCTTGGGGTGGGAGGCGGCAGAGGGCGTGAACCAGGCCACCGCGGGCAAGCGGGGCGCGTGGCTGGTCCTCTGGCAGGACGAGGTGGTGGACCCCACGGGCGTGGTAGCCTACATGCTGGAGCGGTGGGGCGAGCCCCTCCCTGTGGAGCGGACCTTCTGGCACGTGGGGCTGCGGCACTACGCCCTGCCGGAGGGGTTTGCCGTGCCCCGGGAGCCGGCCATCCAGCACCCGGGCACGGTGGACTTCGGCGGGCGCCTGGAGTTCCTGGGGTGGGACCAACTGGCCCCGGACCAGGTGGCAGCCTACTGGCGGGCCCGAGAGCCCCTCTCCTCCGATTGGAAAGTCGCGCTCGCGCTGCGGGACGCCGAAGGCCTGGAATGGGGCCGGGAGGACCGCCGGCCCACGGCCTTCACCTACCCCGCTTTCCGGTGGGAGGCGGGCAAGGTGGTCCTGGCCCGCTACGCCCTCCCAGCGGAGATGGGCACGCCGCCCGGCCCCTACGCCCTGTGCCTGAAGGTCTACGCCGAGGAGGCCCCCGACGGCCTGGACGTGCTGGACGCGGCCGGCGCGCCTGCCGGGAAAGAGGCTTGCGTCGGCCCGGTGGAGGTAGGGCCGGGAGCTGGGGCCGTCGCCCCCGAGAGCCTCGGCATCCCCACGCCCGCACAGGCGGAGGTGGGCGGACTGCGCTTCCTGGGGTACGGGCTAGAGCCCGCATCTCAACAGGCCGGGGCCTTCGTGGAGGTGAGCCTCTTCTGGCAGGTGCGGGCGAGGCTGGAGCCCGGCCTTGCCCTGCGGTTCGCGTGGGAGCAGGGCGGCGAGGTGCTGGCGGAGGAGGCGCGGCCCCTGGCCGGCACAGGCCGGGACGCAGCGGACTGGCCGCCAGGGCACGCCTTCCGCACGCGGCACTGGGTGCGGCTCCCCCTGCGGGCGCGGGAAGGGGAGGTCCGGCTGCGGGCCCAGGTGGAGCGGGAGGGCCGGCCCCTCACGCCCAGCCCCCTGGACCTGGGGCCGGTGCAGGTCCTGCCCACGGCGCGCGTGTTCTCGCCCCCCTCGCCCCAGGTGCCCTTGCGCGTGCGGTTCGGGGCGGGCATCCTCCTCCTGGGGGCGGACCTA
Source organism: Anaerolineae bacterium (assembly GCA_034434775.1). Lineage (GTDB taxonomy): Bacteria > Chloroflexota > Anaerolineae > DTPP01 > DTPP01 > DAOTYM01. The sequence goes on from DAOTYM010000421.1 coordinate 4,786, forward strand.
TCCCCGGGGCCAGTCCAGCCGGGCGGGCCGCTCCAGGTCACCCTCTACTGGCAGGCTGCGGAGGAGATGGACCGCTCCTACACCGCCTTCGTGCACCTCCTGGGCCCCGATGGGCGTGTCTGGGCGGGCGTGGACCGCGTTCCCGGGGGCGGGACGAGGCCGACCAACACCTGGCTTCCACCGGAGGTGGTGGTGGAGGGGTACACCCTCCAGGCGCCGGAGCAGGGGGGCACGTACTGGCTGGAAGTGGGGTGGTACGAGGCCGGGCGCCCAGGGATGCCTCGCCTGTCGGCGGTGGATGCGGCCGGCGCCCCCCTGGGCGACCGAGCCCTCCTGGGGCCGGTGGAGGTGGCCGATTGAGCCCCCGCCTTTGTTTGCGCGTTTTGAGGGGTGGCGGTATAATGCGTCCCGTTAGGCGCGGCCATCTCGTTTTTCAGACAAAGGGAGGTCACAGAAATGGCGTACATGATCACTGAGGATTGCATCGCCTGCGGTGCTTGCGAGGCCGGGTGCCCCACCAACTCCATCAGCGAGGGCGACCAGGGGATCTACGTCATCAACTGGGAGACCTGCGTGGAGTGCGTCGGCTATTACGACGAGCCCCAGTGCGCAAGCGTGTGCCCGGTGGATGCCTGCGTGCCCGACCCCAACCACCCGCGGAAGCGGTAGGCCCGGGCTTCATCACCCCCACGTCTTTATGGAGAAGCAGGGGCACCAAGGTGGTGCCCCTGTTTCTCTTTTTTACCCCGCGCCGTAGACCTGGAGGACCACCTGGGGCGTGACCCGCGCCTCCACCCACGCGGCCAGGAGGAGGAGCGGCACCACCACCAGGACGAAGACCCGCAGGAAGTCCGCCAGGGCCCCCAGGAGGCCGCCTTCGCCCCGGCCCTCTCCTGGCGAGACCACGGCAAGCCCCACCCGCAGGGCGAAGGCGTAGGCCAGCCACGCCGCCGGGACCTCCAACACCCCGTGGGGAACCACGAAGGCTAGGAGGAAGGTCCCTGGGGCCTGGCCGGCCAAAGCCACTTCCCCAGCAAAAAAGCCGATCAGGGCGATGGGGAGCATGGCCAAGAGGACCGGCGCGGCGCCGAAGGAGAAGGGGGCGCCCACGGCCCCCAGGATCAGGGCCCGCGCGTTGTGCAGGAAGATGGGCAGCGGTTCCAGGGGCGGCAGGAGCGAGGACCCCACCGGCATCTTCAGCGATTCCGGCGAGAGGCCGCCGAACTGGAGGGCTCCAGGAGGCAGGGGGTGGCCCTGGGCGTAGGTCCACCCCAGGACGCCGGCCGCGGCCATGGCCAGGAGGGAAGTGGCCAGGGCCAGCCAGTTCTGCCGCACCAGGGCCGGGAGGTGCCTCCCGTAGAGCCAGGCCAGGGCCGTCAGGGCCCGCCGCCACGCTGGGCCTTGCCCGCGCTGCCAGGCCTCCCGCACGGGCCCCACACAGAGCCCCCAGAAGCGGGCCCCGATCCCGCGGAGGCCCTGGGAGGCCGCCTCGCCGGAGAGGAGTTCCTCCCGGTTGAAGACCCGGACCCCCGTCCGCACCAGGAGCACGTCCACCACCAGGAGGCCCGCGGCGATCCACCACAGGGCCTCGTACTGGCCCCAGAACATCACCGCGCTCTCCGCCTGCACCAGGAGCGCCACGGGGATGATGACGAAACTGGCCAGCAGGTTGGCCGCCCGGACGCTCGTGGTGTGGCTGGAGATGACGACGGCCGCGCTCACCATGACCAGGGCCTCCATCGCCGTGAGGAGGAGGACCTGCGCCAGGAGCACCCCTGGCGGCACGTACCCGATGGAGAACCACAGGCTCCCCAGGTAGACGCCGATGCCCAGCAGGCTGGCCACCAGGGGCAGGAAGAGGGAGGCCAGCACCTTCCCCAGGTACAGCGCGGCGTCGGAGATGGGGGTCGCCAGGAGGGGTTCCAGGCTCAGCCGTTCCCGCTCCCCAGCGAAGGACTCCAGGGCGATGACCAGCGAGAAGGAGATGGGGAAGAAGCCCACGATCATGAGGAGGAAGGGCACGAGGCGGGTGCCGAGGATGGGCGCGCCGTACCGCTCCACGAAGTCGGTGGCCACGCGGGCGGTGATGTTCATCAGGAAGGGGAAGATCAGGGTGAGGACCAGGATGGGCACAAGGATGCGCCAGTCCCGCAGGTTGTCCCACGCCTCCCGCCGGGCCACCAGCCAAGCCAGGCGCGCCTGGGCCAGGATCGCCTCACGTCTCTTCACGGCGCGCCTCCTCCACTTGGCCCATCGCCTCCAGATAGACCTCCTCCAGGCTCCGGTGGACCTCGGAGAGGGTCACCACGGGGATGCCCTGCGCCGTGAGGCGCTGGAGGAGGGGTGGGTTGGTCTGGGCCGGGTCTTCCGTCCAGAAGCGGGCCCAGTCTTCGCCGGCGCTCTCCACCTCCACCCACTGGGCCAGGAGGCTGCCCAGGCCGTCCACCGGCTGGGCCAGGCGCAGGTCCATCAGCCTGCGCCGGGGCGAAGTAGCGCGCAGGTCCTGCACCCGTGCTTCCAGGACGGCCTGGCCCCCCTTGAGCACCAGCACCCGGTCGGCCAGGGCCTGGGCTTCGGCCAGGTTGTGGGTGCAGACGATGACCGCGTGTCCCTGGTCCCGCAGTTCGCGGATGATGCCGTGCACTTGGTGGGTCCAGGCCGGGTCCAGGGCGGAGGTCGGCTCGTCCAGGAGGAGGAGGGGGGCCCGGTGCAGGAGGGCCCGCACCAGGGCCAGTTTCTGGCGCATGCCCTTGGAGTACTCCCCCAGGCGGAGGTGCCGGGCCTCCCACAGCCCCAGGCGGGTGAGCCACAGGGGCACCTCCTTGGCCAACTGCGCCGGGGCCATGCCGTAGAGGCGCCCGAAGAAGGCCAGGTACTCCTCGGCCCGCATCCGGGCGTAGAGGCCTGGGGCCTCCGTCAGGAGCCCCACCCGCTGGCGCACTTCCGCCGCCTCCCGGACGGTGTCGTAGCCGAAGACCCGGATGTGCCCCTCCGAGGGCCTGAGGAGGGAAGCGATGAGGCGGACCATGGTGGTCTTGCCCGCGCCGTTCGGCCCCAGGAGGGCCAGGACCTCGCCGCGGCGCAGGGAGAAGGAAAGGCCCCGCAGGGCCTGGAAGCCTCCGAACCGCTTGCTCACCCCTTGGGCCACGATGGCGTGGCCGTTCTCCGCCTGCACTGTACCGCTCCCTGTGCCCCCTGGGGGCGGCCTCAGGAACTCCCGCCCTGGGGGCTGGTGGCCAGGAGGCTCCGGCGGCTGTAGAGGAGCCGCTGGACCGCCGTGATGTGCGACACCAGCCCGATGAGGGCCAGGGCCCAGGCGATGCCCGTGTCCAGCCAACCGAAGGCCTGGACGCCCAGGCCCACCATCAGGAGGATCAGTTTTTCCTGGCGCCCGGCCAGGCCTACCGTGCAGGTCAGGCCGTGGTCCACCGACTCCGCCTTGGCCCGCACGTAACTGGCCATCACCATCCCTGTGGCGGCGAAGAAGACGAGGAGCACGTCCACCTGGCCGCTGGCCATGAGCCCCGCCAGGATGATGAACTCGGCATAGCGGTCGCACACGTGGTCCAGGACCGTGCCGAAACGGGTGGGCGTGCCCCGGGCGCGCGCGGCCGCTCCGTCCAGCATGTCGGTGAGGTCAGTGGCCAGGACCAGGAGCAGGCCCCAGAACCAACGGCCCTGGGCCAGCATGGCCGCGGCCACCACAGCGGACAGGAGGCTGAAGAAGGTCCAGAAGTCCGGCGTGAGGCCCAGGCGCAGGCACGCCCTTCCCAGGGGGAGCGTGGCCCTTTCGTAGAACCCGCGGAACCGTGAGAGCATGGACGTGTACCCTCCCTCAATAAATCTCTCTACCTCAGGAGGACCTGGGTGCGCCGTTCCGCCTCGTCCAGGGTCAGGGGGAAATCGGGGCCGGTGTGTTCCACCATCACCGAGGCCACGGCCGAGGCGAAGCAAGCGATGGACCACAGGTTCTCCAGGGGATGTTCGGTCTGCAGGTAGCGGTAGATGAACGCGCCAGCGTAAGAGTCGCCAGCGCCGGTGGGGTCGCGGGCCACCGTGCGGTAGGCAGGGATGTCGTAGAAGGTCCGCCCGTCGTAGACCACGGACCCGGCCTCCGCCAGGGTGACGATGGCGATGGCGCACCCCATGGCATGGATGGCCTGGACCGCCCCGTGGGGGTCCTGGCGGGGGTGGATGCCGGTCATCACCTCGGCTTCGTGCTCGTTGGCCTTGACCACGTGGAAGAGGGGCACGATCTCCCCCATCTGGGGGTGGAGCCGGTGCACGATGCGCCCTCCCACCTGCTCCCGCACCAGGCCCTGGGGGTCCAGGAAGAAGGGAGCGGCGGTCCGCTCCCGGACCTGGCGGATCAGGTCCAGGTCCACCTCCTGCAGGATGGGGCCGAAGAGGACGAACTCCGTCCCTTCCCACCGGGCCGGCAAGTGGCGGACGGGCCCGGCCACGCCCAGGACGTCCAGGGTGCGGTCGCCCGAGTGGTTGTAGATGAGGCGAAAGCCGCCCGTCTGGGGCGAGAGGCGCACGTCGTAGGCCAGGCCAAAGCGGGCCATGTCCCGCTCAAAGGGCTCCAAGAAGTCCGGCCCCACGTTGCCCACCAGGCAGACATCTCGGTAGCCCAACTTGCGCAGCACCAAGCAGGCGTTGGTGGAGCATCCCGAGAGGACCCGGGCCTCCGTCCGCACGAAAGGTGTCTGGATTTCATCGTACACGGGGTTGCCGATGGCTACGATCATGGCTGCCGTCCTCCACGCGGTCTCGGCCGCGGGGGTCGGGGGAATGCTACCCGAAGGGGGGCCCGTTGTCAAATCGCAGGGAGAGGGGCAGGGGTATAGGGGGCGATTCGTGAATCGCCCCTACGGACCCTCACCCCCGCCGCCTATGGCGGCACCCCCTCCCTCTCCGCGTGCAGGGAAGGAAAGGGGACCAGGCGGTCCGGGCTCCTTTGTGGTACACTATAGCCGCCGTAGGGCATGCAGGTCAGGAGGGATGGCGATGGAGATCCGCGTGGGGTGCTGCGGGTTCCCCCAGGCCCGCGAGAAGTACTTCGCACACCTCCGCCTGGTGGAGGTGCAGCAGACCTTCTACCAGCCGCCCCAGCCGGTCACAGCAGAGCGCTGGCGGGCAGAGGCTCCGCCTGGCTTCGTCTACTGCCTCAAGGCCTGGCAACTCATCACCCACCCTGCCACTTCCCCCACCTACCGCCGCCTGCGGGAACCCCTGCCGCCGGAGGCCCACGGGCGGGTGGGCTTCTTCCGCCCCACCCCGGAGGTGTGGGCCGCCTGGGAACGGACCCGGGAGATGGCGCGCCTCCTGGAAGCGGCGGTGGTCGTCTTCCAGTGCCCGGCCAGTTTCCTCCCCACCCCCGAACATGTGGAGGACCTCCGCCGCTTCTTTGAAAGGGTGGACCGCGGCGCGTTCCGCTTCGCCTGGGAACCCCGGGGGCCCTGGCCTGAGGACCTGATCCGCGGCCTCTGCCGCGACCTGGACCTCATCCATTGTGTGGACCCCTTCCAGGGCCTGCCGGTCACTTTCGGCGTGGCCTACTTCCGCCTGCACGGCATCGGGGGGTACGGCTACCGCTACACCCTGCAGGACTTGCGTCGGCTCCTCGCCTGGTGCCAGGGGTACGAGCAAGCCTACGTCCTCTTCAACAACGCCTCCATGTGGGAGGATGCACTGGCTTTCGCCGATCTCCTGGGGCAGGGTGGTCTGGAGGGCGGTCCTGTGGTATAATGCGCCCGCACACCCCGCAACGACGCGTCCCACCCCGCGGAGGAGTCCAGCGCGCCGTCCCTCCTAGCCCGGCGCGCTCTTTGGGGGCAACCCTGGCGGAGGAAGGCCCATGGCACAGGAAGGCTTCGCCTCGTACCGTTCCCCGTTCTCCTGGCGCTATGGCAGCGAGGAGATGCGCCACATCTGGTCCGAGGCCCACAAGCGGGAACTGTGGCGCCGCGTGTGGGTGGCGCTCGCCCAGGCCCAGGCCCGCGCCGGCCTGGTGACGGAGGCCCAGTTGGCCGAACTGCGCGCCCACCAGCACGAGGTGGACGTGGAAGCCGCTCTGGCCGTTGAACGGGAGATCGGCCACGACCTGATGGCCGAATTGAAAGTCTTCGCCAGCCAGTGCCCCACGGCCGGTGGCATCCTGCACCTGGGGGCCACCAGCGCCGACATTGAGGACAACGCCGACGTCCTCCGCCTGCGGGAGGCGCTGTTCCTCCTGGTCCGGCGGCTGGAGGACCTCCTGCGCGCCCTGGCCGACCGCGTGGAGGCCGAGGCCGACACGCCGGCCATGGCCTACACCCACCTCCAGCCGGCAGAACCCACCACCCTGGGCTACCGCCTGTGCCAGTACGCCCAGGACCTGCTGGAGGCGCTCCTGCGCCTGCGGGAGTTCGCCCGCACGGTGCGGGGCAAGGGGTTCAAGGGGGCCGTGGGGACCTACGCCTCCTACGCCGAACTCCTCCAGGGGACGGGCCTCTCCCCCCTGGAGATGGAGCGCCTGGCGATGGAGGCCCTGGGCCTGGAGGCGTTCCCCGTGGCCACTCAGACCTACCCCCGCCTCCAGGACTACCGCGCCCTCGTGCTCCTGGCGGAAGTGGCCGCGGCGCTGCACAAGTTCGCGCTGGACCTGCGCATCCTGCAATCCCCTGTGCATGGGGAGATGGCGGAGCCCTTCGGCCGCCTCCAGGTGGGCTCCAGCGCCATGCCCTTCAAGCGCAACCCGGTCACCGCCGAGGGCCTCTGCTCCCTGGCCCGCTGGGTCTCCAGCCTGCCCCAGGTGGCGTGGGATAACGCTGCCCTCTCCGCCCTGGAGCGGACCCTGGACGACTCGGCCAACCGCCGCGCCATCCTCCCGGAGGCCTGCCTGGCCGCCGACGAACTCCTGCGGCGGGCGACGCGCCTCGTGCAGGGCCTGCAGGTGGACCGGGACGCGGCCCGGCGGGGGGTGGAACGGTGGGCTGCCTTCGCCGCTACGGAGCGGGTCCTCATGGCCCTGGCCAGGGCCGGTGGCGACCGCCAGGAAGGCCACGAGGCCATCCGCCGCTGCAGCATGCAGGCCTGGGAGGCCCTGCGCCAGGGGCTCGCCAACCCGCTCTCCGACCTCCTGGCAGAGGACCCCTACATCCGCAAGTTCCTCGCGCCGGAGGAGGTGCGCCGCCTGATGGAGGAAGGCGCGCACCCGGGGCTGGCCGCGGACCGCAGCCGCGCGTTCGTGGCCCACCTGCGCAAGGCCCTGGCCCAAACCTGATCACCCTCATTCCCTGTGGAGGCAACCATGCAACGCCGTGCCCTTCTGAGTGTCTGGGATAAGGAAGGCCTTGTGGAGTTCGCCCGGGGGCTCGTGGACCTGGGGTGGGAGTTGGTCGGGAGCGGCGGCACCGCCCGCGCGCTGCGGGACGCCGGCCTCCCGGTCACCGACGTGGCCCAGGTGACCGGCTTCCCCGAGATGCTGGGCGGCCGCGTCAAGACCCTGCACCCCGCCATCCACGCCGGGCTCCTGGCCCGCCCGGACCCCGCGGACCTGGCCGAACTGGCCGCCCACGGCCTGGCCCCCGTGGACCTGGTGGCGGTGAACCTCTACCCCTTTGAGGCGACGGTGGCCCGGCCTGGCGTCTCCCTGGACGAGGCGGTGGAGCAGATAGACATCGGGGGTGTGGCCCTGCTGCGGGCTGCGGCCAAGAACTGGGCGCGGGTCACCGTGGTCTCGGCCCCGGGCCAGTACGCCGAGGTCCTGGCAGAACTGCGCGCGCACGGCCAGGCGACCGAGGCCACCCGTCGCCGCCTGGCCCTGGAGGCTTTCCGCCTCACGGCAGCGTACGACGCTGCCATCGCCGCGTATTTGGCCGATCGGGGGTTCGGGGGAGAGGAAAAGTTCCCCGTCCGCCTGACCCTGGCTGGGCACCTGGCCCAGGTCCTGCGCTACGGCGAGAACCCCCACCAGGCCGCGGCTTACTACACGTACCGCCCTGGCGCCGGGCCCCTGGGCGGCAAGGTGCTGGGGGGCAAGGCCCTCTCCTACAACAACCTCCTGGACCTGGATGCGGCCTGGCGCACCGCCACCAGCCTGGCGGAGCCCGCGGTGGCCATCATCAAGCACACCAACCCCTGCGGCCTGGCCCGGGCCGACACGCTCCTGGAAGCCTACCGCCGCGCCCTGGAAGGGGACCCGGTCTCGGCCTTCGGCAGCGTGGTGGCGGCCAACCGCCCTGTGGACCCCGAGACCGCAGCGGCCATGCTGGACCTCTTCATTGAGGTGCTGGCCGCGCCAGCCTTCGCGCCGGAGGCTGCGGCCCTCTTCCAGGAGCGGCGGCCCAACACGCGGTTGGTAGCGATGGGGGATGCAGAGGCTCCCCTGGTGCCCTGGGAGGTCCGCAGCGTGCGGGGTGGGCTCCTCCTGCAGGAGCCAGACCCCTGCGAGGACGACCCGGCGACGTGGCGGGTGGTCACCGAGCGAGCCCCCAGTCCGCAGGAGTGGCGCGCCTTGGAGTTCGGCTGGAGGGCCGTGGCCCACGTCAAGAGCAACGCCATCGTCCTCTGCCTGGCCGACGCGCTGGTGGGGGTGGGGGCTGGCCAGATGAGCCGCGTGGATGCCGTGCGGGTGGCCCTGATGAAGGCGGGCCCGCGGGCGAGGGGCGCGGTCCTGGCTTCCGATGCCTTCTTCCCCTTCCCCGACGGGGTGGCAGTGGCCGGCGAGGCGGGCGTGACGGCGGTGGTCCAGCCGGGCGGCGCGCAGCGGGACGAGGAGGTCATCGCCGAGGCCAACCGCTGGGGGATGGCCATGGTCTTCACCGGGCGGCGGCATTTCCGCCACTAGCGGGGGTTCCGCCGCCCTCGGGCGCCGATGGGGCGAAGGGGGTTGATGATGGGCATGTCCACCGTGGCCGCGGTCCTTGCGCTCAAGGGGCCCGTGGGCCTCGTGGTCTTCCTGGCCGTCCTGGGTGCGGCCTTGCTCCAGATGCAGGTGCGGCGCATCATCCCGGCGGTGCTGCCGGGCAGGCCCGCGGCCCTGGTGGCCTGGCACCGGGGGCTGGGGCGGGTTGCCCTGGCCGGCTTCCTGCTGAACAGCGCGCTCTGCCTGGCCCTCATCGCCGGCCTGGGCTTCCCACCCACGCTCCGGTACACGCTCCACGCCATCCTGGCCGTCCTCTGCGCGCTCGCGTTCGGGGGCAAGGTATGGGTGGTGCGGCGCAAAGTCCGCTGGGGCGTGGCGCGCCTCGTGCCTCTGGGGGCAGGGCTCGCCGCGCTCCAGACAGGGGTCTTCCTGACAGGCACGCTTTTCGCCCTGGCTGGCCTGCCCTAGGGAGGCGGGCCTCATGGGAACGCGACATTGAGGAGGCAGAACATGGGCAAGGTGAGATGTGTTGGAGCGGCGTCTGCCATCCTGATGGGGGCTCTCTTGGGGGCCCTCCTCCTCGGGGGGTGCGCGCCCAAGGCAGCGACCCCCTCTGGCCCGGTGGAGCCGGTGGCCAAGGTCACGTGGGAGAACACCATCGGGCCGCTGCTGAGCCAGAGGTGCGGAGGATGCCACGGCTCCTCGGGAGGGCTGTCGCTGACCACCTACGAGGGCGCCCTGAAAGGCGGCCGCCGCGGGCCTGCCATCCAGCCGGGCAAGGGGGAGGAGAGCCTCCTGGTGCGCGCCCTGCGGGGCACGGAGCCAGGGCTGCGGCGCATGCCGGCCAACCAGCCGCCCCTCTCGGACGAGGAGATCGCCCTCATCTCCGGTTGGATTGACGCTGGCGCGCCCAAGTGAGCCTGGGGCCCCCACCGGCGCGTGGAATTGCGCCGTGCGGGCCCCGGGGGAGCGTCAGAGCCATACAGCCAGGTCGCTGAGGGCGGTGGACTCCGCCAGGTAGCGGATCCCAGCCCGCACCGCCCGCTCCTGGATGGCCTCCAGCAAGGCCCGCAGCTCGGCCCTGCCGTCGGGGGGAAGGCCGCCCTCCCGATGCACGTAGCCCCACATGTGTTCCAGGGCGTTGCGGAGGCCGCCCGGGGTCGGAGGCTGCCGCAGGAGCATCGCCAGTTCCAGGACCAGGTCCTCGGGAGGGGGCGCGCTGCCTGCGGCGGCCACGCGCTGGCCCAAGGCGCGGTAGCGTTCCGGGTCCCGCGCCAGGACGGAGTACTTGTGCTGCGCCCACAGTTCCTGGGCGGAGCGCGGCAGGGGGATGCGCCCAGGTTCCTTCCCCCGGTACCTCTCCGCCAGGAGGGCGAACTGCCGGATCGGTGGGTCCACGAAGGCCTCGGGCCAGCAGACCGGCCCCTGCACCGTCACGGGGCTCTGGTGGCGGTACCCCCGCAGGCGCATCTCGGCCACCACCATCTCGTGCCGCATTTTGAGCGCGTTCAGGTGCTCCCGCCAGCGCCTGGTCTCAGGGTGGTAGGCATACCCCCGCCTGCCTTCTTCCACAATGGTCAGGAGGGCGTGGATTTCCTGGTGCTCCCCCAGGAGGCTCTGGCGGTTCAGGTAGCCGGGGTGGAGGTCCCACACGCGCATCTTCAGCCCTGGAGGCCTGAAGGCAGGTCGTCCAGGCCGTCCAGCAGGGCCAGGAGTTCGGCGTTGGGGGGGATGTCACGCATGGAATGGCCGTAGTGCACGAACCGCACCTGCCCCTGCCGGTCCACGAGGACCTGGGCTGGCATGCGCCCCAGTTTGAAGAGGTTCACTTCCTGTCCGTACAGTTTGAGCACCGTGTGCCTGGGGTCCGGCAGGCCCACAAAGGGGAGGGCCTCTTTGGCCCAGTACTGGGCGAAGGCCTCCGGCTCCTCAGGGCCGACCACCACCACCTCGGCATCCCGGGCCTGGAATTGGGCGTAGTCCTGGCGCAACTGCGCCATGTGCCGGCGGCAGAAGGGTCAAGCGAAGCCGCGGTTCAGCACGAGGAGCACCCGTTTGCGCCCCCGGTAGTCCGAAAGGCGCACGGTCCTCCCCTGGAAGTCCTCCAGGGCGAAGTCCGGCGCGGGCATGTGTAGGTCCACTCTCGGCATCGGAAGCACCTCCTTTCCCCGCTCAGGTGGTCCAGCGGCGGGGGGCCGGGCAGGCCAGGTCGGGCACGAAGAGCACCGCTCTCCAGACGTAGAACACGGTCCAGGCCATCAGGAGCGCGCCGAGGATGCCCGGTGCAGCCGCCCCCACGCTTCCCAGGAGGAACCCTCCCACGGAGGGCGAGACGACGCGCGCCAGGCTGTTCAGGGAGGCCGAGAGGCCCAGCGTGCCTCCGACCTCCTCGGGGTAGACGGACTTGGTGAGCGCGCTGCTGATGGCCACCCGCAGCACCCCGGAGGCCAGGGCCAGCGGGGCCAGCACGGCCAGCAACACGGGCAGGGTGGGCGTCAGGGCCCAGGCCAGGAGGGTGAGGGCCAGGAGCCCTGCGCCGCCGAAGACCAGTTGCTTGTCGGTGAAGCGGGCGCTCAGCCAGCGGATGCCGACCCCCTGCACCAGGACCACCAAGACACCCACATAGGTCAGCACATAACTGGTGGTCCGGGCGTCCAGGGCCAGGCGCTTCTGGGCGAAGAGGGAGAAGATGGTCTCAAAGGTGGAGAAGGCCAGGGCGGAGAAGAGTTGCGTCTGGAGCAAGGGGCCGACGCAGGGACGGCGCAGGGCCTCCACGAGGGCCCGGGCCGTGACCGCGGTGCGTTCGCTGCGGGCCCATTCGGCTCGCTCCTCCGGGGGCAGCGACTCCGGCAGCCACAGGAACACCCCCACGAGGTTCAGGAAGGCCAAGCCTGCCGCGGCAAAGGCGGGCAGGGCGTAGTTCCCCCCAGCGCTCAAGGTCCCTCCAATGGCGGGCCCGAAGATGAACCCCAGGCCGAAGGCTGCGCCGATGAGCCCGAGGCCCCGGGCCCGCTCCTTCTCCGTGGTCACATCCGTGATGTAGGCCTGGGCCAGGGAGATGTTGCCCCCCAGGAGCCCGTCCAGGATGCGGCTGAAGAAGAGCATCCACAGGGAGCGGGCCAGGCCCAGGAGGAGGAAACTGACCACTGTTCCTGCAATGCTGAGGAGCAGGAAAGGACGCCGGCCATAGCGGTCCGAGAGCCGCCCCAGGATGGGCGCCCCGATGAGTTGAGCGAGCGCGTTGGCCCCGAGGAGCAAGCCCACCACGGCTGGGGTAGCCCCGAACGTCGCCGCGTAGTAGGGCAGGAGGGGCAGGATCAGGCTGAACCCCAGGACATCCACAAAGACGAAGACGAAGAGCAAGGTCAAGGCAAGGCGCGGGTTTTTCAATTCAGGTCCCTCCCTTTCCCGGAATCGGTGATGGTGATCAGGTCCTGCGGGTAAGGGGCGAAGAAGTGCTGGCGGCTCAGGTAGGGCTCTCCAAAGCGGACGATCCAGGCCCTCAGGATGCCCACGGGCACGCTCAGGGGCACGCGGCCGGCGCGGTACTGGGCCAGGGTGTCCAGGAAGTACGCTTTCTCCTCGGCCGAGAGCCCCTTGCGGACGTACCCCAGGGCGTGCAGGAGCACGTTGACAGCGGAACTCTGGCGAGGCGGAGCGGCCAGCGCCGCCCGCAGGTGCTCCTCGTACGCCGCCAGGACCTCAGAGGGGGGCCGCTCCTCCAGGTTGGCCACGATCCGGCCCAGCGCTCGGAGCCGGGCTTGGTGGTAGGCCATGAGGAGGAACTTGTGGTCGGTGTGGAAGCGGACGAGGTCCCCCATCTTCCCCGCGGTGCGCACCTGGCGGAATCGGGCGAGGGTGAAGAGCCGGATGAGGAAGTGCTCCCGCAGGCGGAAGTTCTTGAGGCGGCCTTCTTCCTCCACGGGCCAGGTGGGAAACCGCTCCTTCACTGCCCTGCCGAAGAAGCCCTCGCCCTTGCCCACCGGTGCCACCTTCTCCCCAGGCGGGTATATCTTGACTTCCTGGATGCCGCAGGAAGGCGAGCGCCCCTTGAGGAGGAACCCGTCCACGGCGTCCAACCTGCTGAGGAAGGCGTGGGCGAAGGCCCGCATCTCCTCGGTCACGTCCCTGCCCGTCGCGGGCTGGACCAGCCGCGGCTCCCCTTCCAAGAGGACCACACGCACGGGGTCCCTGGGGACTCCCAGGCCGATCTCCACCTCTGGGCAGACCGGCAGGAAGTCCACGTGGGGCTCTAGGCTGGCGACGAACTCGTCCGGGATGGTCTGCCCGTTGTAGCGGCAGGCGGCGAAGCCCAGGCACTTGCTCACTACGACCCGGGGCCGGGGGAATTCCGTGGTCATCTTTGCTGCCTCTTCAACTCTTCCCGCCGCCGGCGGTACTCCACGATGGGCCGGTCGCCCTGGACCAACTTCTCGCCGATGGCCAGGCCGCTGGCTTTGGGGACCTGGGTCTGCACCACCCGGCGGTCCTGGTGGGCCACCAGGAGGTTGAAGGGCATGGCGGCCCGGTTCACCAGGTCCCGCAGGAGCGGCACCCGCAGGAACTTCTGGTAGAAGCGCAGGTAGAGGAGGGTGTGGGCCTCGTCCACAGGGACGAAGGCCGCCACCACCCGCACGTCGTCCGAGATGTGGTTCTGCCACAGGTTGGGGAAGATGAACTCCAGGTAGACCTGGCTTTGGGAGACGTCCACTTCCTCTGGCTTCAGGGGAGGCGTGCCGTCGTCCACCCGGCTGCGCACGTAGACGTAGAACATGTCGTCGCCCACCCAGCGCGTCACTGGGCCGTCCACGATGGTGCGGTTGCCCCGGCCAATGGTGTTGTGGTGGACGAAGGGCAGGTGGATGGGGTCCAACTGGTTCTCAATGGCACGGGAGTAGTGGGTCTCCCAAGGGTCAATGGCCTGGGCGTAGGTGAACGCCCCATCCAGGTCCTCAAAGAAGCGGGGCGGCTGGAGGTCCTCTGGCGGCTCCTCTCCCCACCAGATCCAGATGAACCCATGGGCCTCGTAGGTGGGGTAGGCCTGGACGCGGAACTGTTCGGGCACGGGGGTTTTGCGGCTGTTGGCTGGGATCACCCGCACGCGGCCGCTGGCGTCGTACTCAAAGCCGTGGAAGGGGCACTGCAAGTGTCCGCTCGGCAGCACCTTGCCCGCGCTGAGGGCGACGCCCCGGTGGGCACACTGGTCCCGCAGGCAGTGCACCTGGCCTTCGGCATCCCGCCAGAAGACCAGTTTCTCGCCCATGCGCGTCACGCCCACGGGCCTCCCCCGCACCTCGCGGGAATCCAGCACCACATACCATTGGCGGGGTATCACTGCTCTCCTCCTCTAGGGGTTGCACCTCGTCCGTCTCGGATCTCCCCGTGGATGCGTGGAAAACCGTTGTCCGGAGACACAAGTTCCACCTTTCACAATTATAGCACGCCGAGCCCGTGGAGACAAATCTTCCCTGGGGGTCCGCCCCCACAGATCTCACCCCTACCCCTTGGCCCCCTTCTCCGCCTCTGGGGTTTGTAGGGGCGATTCGTGAATCGCCCCTACCATTTTCTACCGCCGATTCAAATCGGGGCTCAGGCCCGGCGTCGGCCTGCGCCGACGCGGCCGTGCAGGGGGACAGGCGGAAGACGCCGCCGATTCAAATCGGGGCTCAAAACCCGGCGTCGGCCTGCGCCGACGCGGCCGTGCAGGGGGACAGGCGGAAGACGCCGCCGATTCAAATCGGGGCTCAGGCCCGGCGTCGGCCTGCGCCGACGCGGCCGTGCAGGGAGACAGGCGGAAGACGCCGCCGATTCAAATCGGGGCTCAGGCCCGGCGTCGGCCTGCGCCGACGCGGCCGTGCAGGGGGCCCGTCGGTAGGGGCAAGGCATGCCTTGCCCCTACAAACCTCACCCTCCCCTCCCTCTCCATCAGCGGATGGAGAGGGAGGGGGTTGTGGGTAGGTGAGGTCGTAGGGGCGATTCGTGAATCGCCCCTACCATTTTCTACCGCCGATTCAAATCGGGGCTCAAAACCCGGCGTCGGCCTGCGCCGACGCGGCCGTGCAGAGGGCCCGCCCGTAGGGGCAAGGCATGCCTTGCCCCTACAAACCTCACCCTCCCCTCCCTCTCCATCAGCGGATGGAGAGGGAGGGGGAGGCCGAAGGCCAGGGGTGGGTGAGGTCGTAGGGGCAATTCAT
>DAOTYM010000422.1:0-2736 GCA_034434775.1 Anaerolineae bacterium
GGACATCGGCGTCGCTGCGGAGGAGTTCGGCCACGCCCGCTTCGGCCTGCCGGACTTGTACGACGTGACCTACCAGGCGGCCAACTCCATGGGCTTCTGGACCATCATGTCCGGCGGCTCCTGGAACGGCGAACTGGGCGGCATGGAGCCAGCGCCCTTCCCGCTCTGGTTCCGCTGGCTGGTGGGCTGGGCGAACGAGTCCAACATGGCCTTCTTTGACCTGGATAGCCCCGAGGCCACGGTGCGGTTGGGGCAGCGAGAGAAGACCCCGCCAGGCACCCTGGAAGGCCTGATGTTCCGGCTGCCGCCCATCGTGGAGACCGTGGAGAACCCCATGGATACCGGCACGGCCTGGTGGGGCTTCTACGGCAACTGGCTGGAGAACACCCTCATCCAGGAGTTTGACCTGACCGCGGCCACGCCGCCCGTCACCTTCTCCTTTGACTCCTGGTGGGACATTGAAGAAGACTGGGACTACGGCTTCTTCGCCGTTTCCACCGATGGCGGCGCCACCTGGGAGTACATCGGCGACACCACCGGCTTCTTCACCGATAGCAACCCCCACGGCCAGAACAAGGGGTGGGGCCTGACCGGCTCCGGCGAGGGACGCATCGCCTTTGACCTCTCGGCCTACGCCGGCCAGAGCATCCTCGTGCGCCTGGAGTACTGGACCGACCCCTCGGTCAACGGAGAGGGCTGGTTCGTGGACAACTTCAGCCTGGACGACGCCACGGGCAACCTCTTCTCCGACGACGTGGAGGCCGGCCCGGATGGCTGGACGGTGGACGGCTGGGTCATGGTGCCCTACCAGAAGGAGTCGGTCAACTACTACCTGGCCGAGTGGGTGAACTACAGCGGCTTTGACCACGGCCTCCACTACGCCTACCAGACGGTCTACTTTGATGACGACGAGTGGGAGGTGGACCGCATCAACTACCACGCCCCTGGCCTCCTGGTCTACTACCGCGATGCCCGCTGGCCGACCACCATGCCGGGCGACCGCTTCGCCCCGCCCAGCATCGGCTACAAGCAGGGGCACCTGGTGGTGGATGCGCATCCGTGGCCGTGGCGCTGGGAGAGCGACGGCGCGGCCCTGGGCGGCCGGGTCCAGTCGGCGGACGCCACCTTCAGCACGGTGGACAAGGCCCCTGTGACCGTGCGCCGCGGCAACCTCACTACTGGCGAGATCCTGGAGACCAACACCTTCGGGCCCATCGCCGCTGTGCCTTCCTTCAACGACTGGTACGGCTACTACCCCGGCTTCTGGTACCCCGGGAGCGGCCCGTACGTCTACTGGGTGGACTGGGACGCCAGCACCGTCATCCCGGCGCAGGACATCTACAACGTGCGCATCAGCCACTGGGATGGCAGCCCCTTCAGGGAACTGTATGGGGCGAGCATCGCTGGCTACCCGCTGGCCGACGGCAACCCGGGCAACCGGAGGTTCAACCCTGGCGGCCGCGTGAACTACGGCATCCACTTTGACGTGGTCAACGTGGCGCCGGACGGCTCCTGGGCGGACGTGCACGTCTACCGCTACGCCCTGGACTACGAGTTCACCTCCGACAAGGAGCAGGTGACGCCGCCAGAGGCCCAGACCTTCACCTTCACCGCCACCAACGCCGGCACGGCCACCAGCCCCAAGCCGGCCACCGTGGTCTTTGACCTGCCGGCAACGCTGGACATAGTGTCCTTCAACGCCACCACCGGCGATCTCGGATGGTTCCCGGCGGCGCGGCAACTGCGCTGGTCCGGCTATGTCCAGCCTGGGCAGCCGCTCCAGATCACCTTCACCGTCAACGCCAAGGGTGCCTCCACGGTGTGGGCCACGGTGGACGACGGCGCCGGGGTCCAGGACATGCTTGGCTGGGCCACCTCGGCGGGCGTGGTGCTCCAGCAGAGCGGGGGGACCGATCCCGCGTACCGCTGGACCTACGACACCTTCCTCAGCCTGTGGGAGCCCACCACCAACTTCGGCTACAACGACGTGATGCTGTGCCGCCAGCCGAACATCAAGAAGATGCTGGTCAAGTTTGACCGCCTGACGGACTACATCCCGGCCGGCGCGCAGATCATCCGGGCGACCCTGAAGCTGACGGCCCACAGCAGCACCAACCCGCAGGGGCAGGAGGTCAGCGTGGCCCCGGTCCTGAGCGACTGGGACTTCACCAAGGCCACCTGGAACCTGGCCAAGGCGGGCGTGCCGTGGACCACACCCGGCGGTGACTACGGCGATGCCGTGGACAGCGTGGTCGTGAACGCCACCGGTGTCTACTCGTGGGACGTCACCGAGGTGGTCCAGGACTGGGTGGATGGCGTGTACCCGAACTACGGGTTCGCGCTGTTCAGCACCACCCAGAAGGGCGCTGTGGAGTGGCGGTATGTCGCTTCCGAGGCGCACCCCGCTTTCGGTCGCCCAGCCCTGGAGGTGGAGTACGCGCTGCCCTAGGCGTTGGCCCGTTCCATCCGTGCTGCCGGGCCTGTACGGGCCCGGCAGCACCCCTGGCACGGGAGCCGAGGCGCGTCTGAAGCCCCTGCCAAGGGGCTGAGAGCCTCGTAGAGGCCGCCACAGGCAGAGGCATGGGAAGGGGCCAGCAGGCACTCTGGACCTGCTGGCCCCTTTCGCATGGAGAGACAAAGGCGCACGGGAAGGCGTATCTCCCAGCACGGCTGGCCGTCTTTCCTTATCAAGAGGACTTGTATCTAACCGACAAGCAAGGACAAGGATAGACCATG
>DAOTYM010000423.1:0-5781 GCA_034434775.1 Anaerolineae bacterium
TGGGCATCCTCCTCCTGGCCCTCAGCCTGCGGGGCATGGGCGTCCACATCCCCCGCGGGGCCTCCAGGCCCTCGGCAGCCGTCTCCTCCACCCCATCCCCCACCCCGCGCCCTTCGGTCTGGATCGCCCCGGACGTGCCCGGCGAAGTGGCCCTGCCCAGCGCCTCGTGGGTGAGCGCGCACCCGGAGGCGGCCACCCTTGCCCCCGCCCCCGAGGGCGCGTCCGTCACGGTCCAGATGGCCCCCACCGAAGGGGCGGCCCTCCTCTGGGAGCGGGTCTACGTCGTCGCCGTGCCCTACAAGGACCGTCTCACCAGCCTGGGGTCCGATGCACTGCGGCGACGGTGGCAGGCCCCGCCGGAGGCGGAAGGCCAGCGCTGGATGGCCGAACCCGAGGCGCTGGACGCGATGGAGGCCCTCCTCGGGCCGCAGGGACAGGGGGTACCCCTGGACCTTGTCCCGAGGGAGCAACTGGCCAATCGGGCCTGGGAGGCAGAGGGCGTCCTCGCCTTCCTCCCCTTTGACCACCTGGAACCCCGCCTCCGCCCCCTCCAGGTGGACGGGTATGCGGTCCTGGACCCGGCCGATCGCCTGGAACGGTACCCCCTCGCGCGGCGCGCCTACATCCGCGGCCCTGCGGCCCTCGTCCAGGCCCTCACCGAGGCGGTGCAGGCCCAGACTCCCCCCACCAACCGCGACCCGGGGCGCTTTGCCAGCCTCGCGGTGACGGGCAGCGTCTCCCTGACCCGAGGCGTCGCCGTCCGGATGGACGCGCTGGGCGACCCTGGCCACCCGGCCCGCGGGATCGGCCCGCGCCTGGCGCAGGCGGACGCCACCCTGGTGGGCCTCGTGGCTCCCTTCACCCCGGCCTGCCAACCCCAGGAGGCCATGGCCCGCTTCTGCAGCCGGCCAGCCTCCGTAGAGGCCCTGCGCCTGATCGGCGCGGACGTCCTCTACCTCACCGACGGGCACCTCGCGGATTTCGGCCCCGAGGCAATCCTCGCCTCGCTGGACCTCTTGGAGGGCGAAGGGTGGGCCCTTGTGGGCGCGGGGCGCAACAGGGAGGAAGCCCTCCAAGCCAAGACCCTCCCGGTCGGGGAAGCCCGCGTGGCCATCCTGGCCTACAACCAGGCAGGACCCCCCGAGGCCTGGGCCACGGAAGAAGGCCCTGGCACAGCGCGCTTCCACCTGGAAGCGGCACGCGAGGCCCTGGCACAGGCCAGGGCGGCGGCGGACCTGGTGCTGGTGCTCGTGCAGCACGAGGAGCAGTACGGCGCGCTGCCCACACCCCAGGAGCGGCTGGACTTCCGCGCCCTCGGGGAGGCGGGGGCGGACCTTGTGGTGGGCACCCAGGCGCACGAGCCCCGGGCCACCGAGTTCTACGGGGAAGCCTTCCTGGCCTACGGCCTGGGCAACCCCATCTCGGACCAGATGTGGTCGCTGAAGACGCGCCAGAGCCTGGTCCTCTGGTGCACCTTCTACAACGGACGCTGGCTGGGGTTGGACCTCATCCCGACGCAGATGGAGCCGGATGGGCGGGCACGCTGGCTGGAAGGGGCCGAGGCACGGGCAGCCCTTGAAGGCGTCCTCCCCTAGGCCGCGCGGAACCCGGGCCCGTAGAGCACGCCTTCTGGCGTGCTGCGGGGACGGCGTCGGCGCAGGCTTTGGATAGGGGCGATCCACGAACCGCCCGTAGGGGCGAGGCATGCCTTGCCCCTACAGGCCATCCCCTGCAGGGACGGCCCGCCGAAAAGCCCAAGGTAGGGGCGATCCACGAACCGCCCCTACCGAGGGCCCGATTTGAACCGGTGGCCTGGCAACGCTGTCACCGAATGGAGGGACGAACAAACGAATGGCCTGCGCCCGCGCGGGGTCCATCCGCTTACCGGCTTGACAGCGCCCCACAAAGCATGTATACTGCTGGTGGAACATTCTTCGGCCGGGGACGCGGGACGTTCCCCAAGGAGGGTGGAATACGAAATGGGGGCGGGGAAAGCGATCGCGTGGCTCGGCCTGGCGGACACCTGGGCACCCCCATGCCTCGGTGTCTTTTTTGTCCCCGAAGCCGGGGAAGCGCGAGGGAGGTGCACATGGACTCCGGGATGATCGGCAAGATCCAAAAGGCCCGCATGTACGCGGAGGAGCCGGAGCGCATCCGGTTCCACACCTTCCGGGTGACCTTTCGCGGCGAACACGCCGACCACACCGTGACCTACGACGAAGGAACCTGGACCTGCACGTGCCGCTTCTTCCAGACCCACGGGACTTGCAGCCACACCATGGCCTTGGAGCGGGTCCTGGGGGTGATGTTGCAAGCGCCGGAGAGCGTGCCCGACAGGTCGCCGTAGCCCTGGACCTGCAAGCGCCCCCCGTGGGGGCAACCAAGTCGCTCACGCCAGATAGAAGGACGCCATGTTCAAGAAGTGGCAGTTCTGGCTGGGGCTCGTCATCAGCGCGCTCTTCCTGTACCAGGCCCTGGCCAACCTCAAACTCGCGGAAGTCTGGGAGGCCCTGCGCGGGGCCCGCTACGCCTGGCTCATCCCCGGGGTGATGGTCTATTTCGTGGCCGTGTGGGCCCGCACTTGGCGCTGGCACTACCTGCTGCGCCCCATGAAGCGGGTCCCCCTGCGCCGCCTGTTCCCCGTCGTCTGCATCGGCTACATGGGGAACAACGTCTACCCGGCGCGGGCCGGCGAGGTCATCCGGGCCTACGTCCTCAGGCGCAAGGACGGGGTGAGCGTCAGCGCCTCCCTGGCCACCATCATCATTGAGCGCATCTTTGACGGCGTGGTGATGCTCCTCTTCGTCTTCATCGCCCTCCCCTTCACCCCCATGCCGGAGGGCCTGCGGCGCGTGGTGGTCCTCTTCAGCCTCCTCTTCTTCGGAGCACTGGGGGCCTTCTTCGTCATCGCCGCGCGGCCGAGCCTCTCCCAGAAGGTCTACGGATGGCTCATTGACCGGCTCCTGCCCCAGCGCTTCCGGGAGCCGGTGCGCGGCATCCTGGACCGCTTCATGGACGGACTGGCCTCCCTGCGCAGCGGGCGGGACGTGGCCATGGTCTTCGTGACCTCCGTCTTCGTCTGGCTCACGGAGACGGTCAAGTACTGGTTCGTCATGCACGGGTTTGACTTCGCCGTCCCCTTCTACGTCCTCATGCTCATGAACGGCGTGGTCAACCTGGCGACGACCATCCCTTCGTCGCCAGGCTACGTGGGCACCTTTGACACGCCGGGGATTGAGGTGCTCAAGGCCTTCGGCGTGACGCCCGAGACGGCCGCGGGGTACACCTTCGTCCTGCACGCGGCCCTGTGGTTCCCCATCACCGCCCTGGGCGCGTACTACATGTGGCGGGAAAGCGTCTCCTGGCAGGATTTCGCCCGGGCCAGCCAGGTGCGGGAAGAGGAACAGCCGCTGGCCTCGGCCCCGCCAGGGTCCAGCCACTGAAGGACACCACCTGCACTGAGGGAATGGAACAGCCATGGCAGAGGCACGCAAGCACGTGGGCATCGTGGGCGGAGGCGTGACCGGCCTGACCGCGGCCTATGAACTGGCGCGCCGCGGGTGCCAGGTGACCCTCTTTGAGGCCGCAGAGACCCTCGGAGGGCTCAGTTCCGGCTTCCGAGACGAGGCGTGGGAGTGGTCCCTGGAGCGGTTCTACCACCACATCTTCGCCTCGGACGACGTCATCATCCGCTTCGTCCAGGAGATCGGCTTCGGAGATGCGCTCTTCTTCCCCCGGCCCATCACCTCCATCTGGTCGCGGGGCGGAGCGTACCCCTTTGACAGCCCCATCGCCGTGCTCAAGTTCCCCCACCTGAGCCTGTGGTCCAAGGTCCGCACCGGCCTGGTCATCCTCTACCTGCGGCTGACCCGGGATTGGAAGCCTTTGGAGGACAAGACCGCCTGCCAGTGGCTCCCCCGCTGGATGGGGCGCGAGGCCTTTGAGGTGCTGTGGCTGCCCCTCCTGGAGGGGAAGTTCGTGGAGGACTACGAAGGGGTGAACATGGCCTGGTTCTGGGCCCGCTTCCACAAGCGGACGCCCCGCCTGGGCTACTTCCGCGGCGGGTTCCAGGCCTTCGTGGACTACCTGGCCGCGCGAGCGGAGGAGCACGGAGCCGAGATCCGCCGGGCCACGCCAGTGGAGGGCATCCGCCGCGGCCCAAGCGGCCTGGAGGTGGAAGCCAGGGGGGTCCGGCACTCCTTTGACCGGGTGGTCTTCACCGCGCCGCTGCGCCTGTTCCCCCAGATCGCCCCGGACCTCCCTTCGGACTACCGCGAGCGCCTGCAGGCCCTGAAGACGGTGGGTGCGCTGACCCTGGTGCTCGCCCTCCGGCACCAGGTGACCCCCAACGTCTACTGGCTCAACCTGCCGGCGCGGGAGTTCCCCTTCCTCGCCCTGGTGGAGCACACCAACTACGTGGACCGCGCCCACTACGGCGGCGACCACCTCGTCTATCTGGGCCACTACCTGCCCCGGGAGCACCGCTACTTCCGCATGGACAAGGAGGAACTCCTGGCGGAGTTCCTCCCCGGCCTGCGCCGTATCCAGCCGGCCTTTGACGAGGGGTGGATCCGCAAGTCGTGGCTCTTCCAGGCGGCCGACGCGCAGCCGGTACCGGGCCTGGGCCACTCCCGCCTCCTCCCACCCCTGGAGACGCCCTGGGAGGGGCTGTACCTGGCCACCATGAGCCAGGTCTACCCCTGGGACCGGGGGACCAACTACGCCGTGGAGATGGGCCAGCGGGTCGCCCAGCGCATCCTGGAGGGGTGAGGCGCGGTGCTGGCGGTGGGCGTGGACGTGGTGGACGTGGCGCGGATTGAACGGATGGCGCGCCGCTTCGGAGAGCGGTTCCTCAGCCGCATCTACACCGAGGAGGAGCGGGCCCACTGCCGAGGAGAGGCGCAGCGCCTCGCAGCCCGGTGGGCAGCCAAGGAGGCCATCGCCAAGGCCCTGGGCACCGGCGTGGCTGGCTTCCGCTGGACGGACCTGGAGGTCGCGGCGGACGCGGAAGGACGACCCACCGTGCGGCTGCACGGCGCGGCCGAGGCCAGGGCCCAGGCCTTGGGCCTCCGGGAGTGGGCCGTAAGCCTATCCCACACGGAGGACTTGGCTGTCGCCTTCGTCGTTGCGCTGGGATAGGGCATCGGTCACCCGCGCCCATTCCTCCAGGGAGAGGCTTTCGGCCCGGCGGCCCGGCTCCACGCCCGCAGTCCGAAGGGCTCGGGCCACCTCCTCCGAGGACAGGCCCAGGCCCTGCGCCAGGGCGTTCCGCAACTGCTTGCGCCTCTGACCGAACCCCCCAGACACCACGCGGAAGAACGCCCCCGGGTCAGGGTGGGGCCGGGCCTCCGGCGGACGCACCCGGATGCGCACCACGGCCGAATCCACCTTGGGGCGGGGGTAGAACGCGCCGGCCGGCACCTTGCGCACCACCTCCGGCTCCCCGTAGAACTGGACGGCCACGGCGAGCAGGCTCATCTGCGGCGGGCGGGCGGCCAGCCTCTGGGCCACCTCCCACTGCACGGTGACCACCAAGAGGTCCGGCGGCACCTCGGCTTCCAGAAAATGGCGCAGGAGGGGCGAGGTCAGGTAGTAGGGCAGGTTGGCGACCACCTTGTAGGGGTGGCGACCAGTGGGATCGCCCCCAGCCTGGAGCATCTGGGAGGGGGTGAGCCGCCGGGCATCGGCGAGGACGGGAACCACGCGCCCGCAATCCGCCAGGTCCTGGCGCAGGACCTCGTAGAGCCGAGGGTCCACCTCCACGGCGACGACGCGGCCTGC
>DAOTYM010000424.1:0-3066 GCA_034434775.1 Anaerolineae bacterium
ACTCCAGCGCCAGGAAGGCCACGGCGTACAGGAAGAAGGCCACGTGCGCGTAGACGGCAAGCCCCAGGACCAGGGCCAGCGGGAAGACGGACCAGGGCCGCTTGGCCCGCACCCGCCCCAGGAGCAAGAGGGCCACCACCAGGAGGTCCAGCCCCAGGAAGGAGTTCAACATCCCCCAGTGGAGGAGGTTGTCCAGGACCGTCAGGGCGCAGAAGCCGCCCAGCCAGAAGCCCAGGGCTGTGGCCCCTCCATCCCGCAGGCACTGCCGCACCCACAGGGCCAGGAGCACGGGGAAGGCCAGGACCGACGCGGCGATGAGCAGGTGGTACCCCACGCGCGCGCCGAAGGGCAGGAACGGCAGGAAGAAGAAGGCCAGGTTGTGGTTCACGTCGGAGACGGCGTAGTAGCCGCCCAGGAGGCGCGTGTCCCACCCAAAGACGCCGCCCTGGGCCAGGGTGGAAAGGCCCCGCAGGCTGGCGTAGTAGAGGGTCGGATAGTCATCCCAGAAGAGGACCTGGTCCCACGCCCCCAGGGGGAACTTGCAGGCAAGGGCCACCGCGGCCCCCGCCAGGGTCACACCCCCAGCCACCCACGGCCGGGCAAGGACTCGGAAGGCCCCCTCCAGGCTCGGGAGGGGGAAGGCCGGCTGGCGGGCCAGGGCGAGGGCCAGCCCCGCCCCCCAGAGGGCATAGGCCCCCACCGGTGCCGGCCGGGCCAGGCACCAGAGGAGCCCCGTCCCCCATACCCCGAGGGGGAAGGCGTCCCGCGGCCAGCCGAAGGCCGCGCGCCACGGCTGCCCCCTGCGGAGGGCCTCGGCCCCCATCCCCAGAAGGACGGCCAGCGCTGCCACACCTCCCACCGCCAGACGCAGGAGCACGCGTCAGCCTCCCTCTCCGACGAACCTGCGCACCTTGACCCCTCGGAAGTCCGCCCTCAAGTCCTCACGCCACCGCGGCGAAGCGCGGAAGGCCCCCTCCAGGGCGTCGGTATCGTGGTGGCTCATCACAAGCCACACGCGGCGGCTCTCCCGCGCCCACCCCTCCACCAGGGTGGCCATCGCCTGCGAGTCGGTCTGGAAGCGGCTCACGCCCACCTGGGGCAGGCCGCCCCGGTAATAGTAGTTCAGAGGAGCGCGGATGTCCTCGTCCACCAGGACGATGCGGTCGCCCGGCCGCCCCTCCGCCTCCAGGAGGGCCGCCACGCCCCGCCAATCCTCCTTCTGCTCCCAGGCGTACATCCCCACCAGGCCGGGGATGAAGAGGACGAGCAGGAGCGCGCCCGGGAAATACCGCCAGACCTTCCCGGGCAGCGCGCTCACCCCCGCCGCGGCCAGGAGGAGCCAGAAGGGCTGAAAGGCCACAAGGTACCGCAGGAGGAACAAGGGCCGCCACTGCGCGAGGAGAAAGGCCCCTCCCACGGGCACGGCCGCAAGCATGGCAGCCCACGCGGCCCCCTCCTGCCGGCCCGCCCGCCAGACCCACCCCAACCCCAGGAGCACTGCCCCCAGCCCCACGGCCAGGGCTGCCAGGCTGTACGCCAAGGCCCCCGCGCCAGAGAAGGGGTTCACCGGCCCCGTGACGAAGGCGGCGAGCACGCTAGCCAGGTCCCGCAGGCCCGGCGCGCCGTAGGCCCGCCCGATCCAACTCCACCACCCCATGCTGGCCTGGCCCAAGAACCCGGCCAGGCCCGGGAGGGAGCACGCTACCACCGCGCCCTGGGCCGCAGCCCACGCCCTCCAGGACGGCCGCGCCTCCTTCAGGGATAGACGCCGCCACAGCCAGAAGAGGTTCGCCGCGGCGATGGCGAACCACCCGAAGGAGTGGGTGTAGGTGCCCAGGGCCAGGGCCGCCACGAGGAGGCCCCAGGCCCACCCCTGCCCTCCATGGCAAGCGCGCCACACCCCCCAGGCCGCGGCCAGCATGAGGCAGGTGAAGAGCGCGTACATGCGCGCTTCCTGGCCGTACCAGACCTGGAGGGGCGAGGCCGCCATCAGGATGCCCGCGGCCCAGCCTTCCCGCTCTCCGAAGAAGTCGCGCCCGAGTATCACTGCCAGGGCCACCCCCGTCACGCCCAGGAGGGCCGAAAGGAGGCGCACGGTGAAGGGGTCCTGCCCCAGGGCCAGCCAGAAGTGCAGCACGAGGTGGTAGAGCAGGCCGCCCCCAGAGCCCGTGTACGGAAGGGGCCAGGGCCACCCTGGCACCCGCAGGGTAGCGATCCAGGCCAGCGACTCCCGTGCGATGGCGACCGACCAGGCCTCGTCGTACCACAGGCTCTCGGAGGTCAGCCCGGCCAGCCGCAACGTCAGGGCCCCGGCCAGGAGCAAGCCCCAGCCCAGGGCAGAGTTCGCCCGCCTTGCTCCGCTACGCTCGCCCTGCAATCCCCTGCACCCACCTCCTGAAATGAAACGGGGGGCCCTTGCGCGCCCATGCCCCCTCCCATTATAGGCTGGGAAGTTGAAAATCGCGTGAACGGCTCCGATGGGGTGGCTTACAGTCTGTTCATGAAAAGGGGGACGTGCCGCAGGCCCCCGAGTCCAACTAGAGGCGTATTATACTCCGGGGGCCCCGAAAGGCCAAGCCGGGGCGTGGCAGAGAGGGTCCTCCCAAACAGCCTTCTCTCCCTCTCCGCTGGCGGAGAGGGAAGGGGCACCAGCGGGATAGGCGAGGTTGACCACGAAAAACCTCCGAAAAGCCCAAGGCTTTCCGGAGGCTGCATCCCCAGTACCCCCGAGGCGACTCGAACGCCTGCTCCCGGCTCCGGAGGCCGGTGCTCTATCCCACTGAGCACCCCAGAGAGGTCTGAAAACAGGCCCCCAGGCCCCCAAAAGGCCAGGAAAACCAGGCTTTTAGGCCCCTTCGCCTCCCATACCAGGCGCTGACCGATGTTGTACTGATGCTGTCATGATGCTGTCAAAGGGCCAACAAAAAGCCCCGCCAGGCGCTTGACACGCCCAGCGGGGCTGTGGTATCCTTCCCCCTGGCTAGGCGGCCTAGACGCCTGGCCCAGCCCCTGGGGTGCCCTACACCGCCAGGGGCAATTGCTTCCTACCCCCATTATACGCAGGTC
>DAOTYM010000425.1:0-2153 GCA_034434775.1 Anaerolineae bacterium
AGCCGACCAGCGCGGAGGACCTCCTGCGCCGGGAGATCGTCGTCACACAGGAGATCCGGGAGGCAGCCGAAGAGTGCAGGGCTTCCGGCGCGCTCCTCTTCGGCCTGACGGACAAGCCAGACGAGGCCTCCATGCCGACGGAGCACCTGGCAGCGCAGGGGTTCGTGCCCCTGCACCGGGTCCGCACCCACGCCGTGGGCGAGGACGAATAGAACCCCACCCTGGAGAAACAGCGGAGAGGCGCGAGGGACCCGGGGTTCTCAGGCGCCGGGTCCCTCGCGCTTCTTGAGGTTTCTCCCCTCAGCGCCCCAGGAACAGGTTCACCGCCTGCACGGCCATCTGCACGAGGGGGGCAGGCCACAGCCCCAGGAGCACCGTGCCCGCCGCTGAGAGGGCCAGGGCCGTCCCCAAGGCTGGGCAGGAGGCAACCCGCTGCTCGCCTTCCACGGGGCGGAAGGCCATGACCAGCACCACCCGCAGGTAGTAGAAGGCGGAGACCACCGCGTTCAGGACGCCCACGATGGCCAGCCACAGGAGGCCGTTCTTCACCGCCGCACTGAAGACGTACAGTTTGCCCAAGAAGCCGGCCAGGGGCGGCACCCCGGCCAGGGAGAGGAGGAAGATGGTCATCGCCGCCGTGAGCCAGGGGTGGCGCCGCCCCAGCCCGGCCACGGCCTCCAACGTCAGGTCCAGGTCCTCACGCCCCTCCAGGGCCAGGACCACGGCGAAAGCGCCCACGTTCATCAGGGCATAGGCCATGAGGTAGTAGAGGACACCCCCCAGGCCATCGCCACCAGCGGCCACGCCCACCAGGATGTACCCGGCATGGGCGATGCTGGAGTAGGCCAGCATCCGCTTGAGGCTCCCCTGGGCCAGGGCCGCCAGGTTCCCCAAGGTCATGGTGAGGACCGCGAGCGCCGCCACCGGCCAGACCCAGTAGGCCTGCAGGCCCGGGAAGGCGTAGAGGAGCACGCGGGCCAGCGCGCCGAAGCCTGCCGCCTTCACCCCCACGGACATGAACGCCGTCACCGAGGTGGGCGCGCCCTGGTAGGCATCCGGCGCCCACATGTGGAAGGGCACCAACGCCAACTTGAAGCCAAACCCCACCAAGAGCATCCCCCCGGCCAAGAGGACCAGCGGCGACACCCCGCCGGACTGGCCGAGGAAGGCCACCACGCGCTCCAGGCGCGTCGTGCCCGTGGCGGCGTAGGTCAGGGCGATGCCGTAGAGGAAGAACGCGGAGGCGAAAGCCCCCAGGAGGAAGTACTTGAGCGCGCCTTCCAGCGAGCGCACCTCCTCGCGGTTGAAGGCCACGAGGACGTACAGGGCGATGGAGAAGATCTCCAGGCCCAGGAAGATCACCAAGAGGTCCGTGGCCCCAGCCATCCACATCATGCCGGCCGTGGCAAGGAGGAGCAAGGCATAGTACTCGCCGTAGTTGACCGCCTTCCGTTCCAGGTAGTCAATGGAGATCAAGAGGGCCAGCCCTGCCACCACCGCGAGGACCAGGTCCAACACCACGGCCAGGCCGTCCAGCCGGGCCATCCCCTGGAAGTCCAGCGCGGCATCGCCCACGCCCCCGCGGAAGGCCATCCCCACCACGGCGGCGGCCACCACCCCCACCAGCCCGAGGAAGGCCAGCCACCGCTTGTCCCGGACCCACAAGTCCGCCAGGATGACCAGGAGCGCTGCCAGAAGGACCACCAACGGGGGCGCGATGGCCAGCAAGTTCGCCAACAAAATGGTGACGTTCATACCATCCTCTCCGCGTGCTCCGCGAACTCCGCGGTGAAGGCTCTCACCTCTCCAGCATGATCACTGGCCCCGGACGAGCACTCTCCAGCAACCGCTCCACCGAGGCATCCATCCGGCTGAAGAGGAGGTTAGGCAAGAGGCCGATGAGGAGCATGGCCACAACCAGCGGCACAAGCAGGGCCCATTCCCGCCCCCGCACGTCGGGCAGGGAGGCCACTTCGGCCCCCCGGGCCTCTCCCTGCATCACCTGTTGGAAGGCCCGCAGCATGTACCAGGCCCCGAAGATCATCCCCAGTGCGGCCAGGGCCGCCAGGGCCCGGTTGGAAAGGAAGATCCCCACCAGGAGGGTAAACTCGCCCACAAAACCGTTCAGGCCCGGCAGCCCCACGGCCGCCAGA
>DAOTYM010000426.1:0-4319 GCA_034434775.1 Anaerolineae bacterium
AGATCGTCCCCCGGGTCGCGGTGAAGGTCCGGCGGCAGGTCTTGCACAGGTAGCGCTGAACGCCTTTGGGGGTCCTGCCGCTCTTGATGATGTTCTGCTGCTGACGGTTTTGAAGCTTCCCCTAGTCTGGGCAAGCTTCATTGGGACAAAACTCTCCGGTTTGGGCCAATCTCTTCATGGGTCTCCCCCAGGATCGTTTGCCCTAAGTTTACACCATTTGTTAGCAACATTCAAGAGGGAGACTACCCGACTGCAATTGGTGCAAATTCTCACCTCCTTCCAAGGTCTGCTGACACTTCTTTCTCCAAAGCAGGAGCCGCGCACGATTGCCGCAGCCGGAACTGGGTCTCCAGGAACAGGGTCTTCTCCCGCGGCGGCTCCCCGGTCTCCAGCATGGCCAGGAGGATCTCGGTGGCCACGGACCCCATCCGGTAGGCCGGCTGAGCGATGGCCGTGAGGGGAGGTTGCAGCAGGCGGAACCAGACGATGTCGTCAAAGGCCAGGACCGAGACATCCTCGGGGATGCGCAGGTTCAGGTCCTGCAGGGCGAGGAGCGTGCCCTGGGTCAGGCTGAGGCTGCCGCTGAGGATGGCCGTGGGTGGGTCGGGCCGGCTGAAGAACTGCACCGTGGCCTCGTAGCCCCACTCGGCGGCGAAGACGCCCATCGCCAGGAGGCGCGGGTCCGGCTCCAGGCCGTGGGCCTGCAGGGCTTCCTGGTAGCCGCGGCACCGGTCCTGCACCATGGGGAGGTCTGGCTCGCCAATGATGAAGCCGATGCGCCGGTGCCCCAGGCCCAGAAGGTACTCCACCGCGCGCCGGACGGTGGCCACGTTGTCAATGAGCACGGCCGGCGCATCCAGGTCCTCCAGGCGGCGGTCCACCAGCACGATGGGGAACTCCTCCCCCAGGATGGCGCGGATGTGGTCCCCCTGGCCGGAGACGGGGATGATCACAAGGCCGGCGACGCGCCGGTGCCGCAGCATGTGGAGGTAGGTCCTCTCCTTCTGGGCGAAGCGGTCCGTGTTGCAGAGGATGACGGTGTAGCCGGCGCTGGAGCAGACGTCCTCCACGCCCCGCACCACGTCGGCGAAGAAGGGGTGTTGGGAGACGTTGGGGACGCACAGGCCGATGGTCTTGCCGGGGGAGGCCCCAAGCCGGCTCCGGGCAGGACTGTAGCCCAGTTCCCGGGCGGCCTGCAGGACCCGTTCCGTCAGTTCTGGGCTGACGGGGGCCGTCTGGTTGAAGACCCTGGATGCGGTGGCGACGGAGACACCAGCGCGCTGCGCGACCTCGCGGATACCAGGCATGGCCCTCTCCTTCGGGCGGCCTTTTGGAAACGAGGGTGATACGTTACAGTAACAATATACCACATTTTCCGGAACTTGTCAAATCCTATATGCCCATTCCTTGAAACTCGGGTTGGTGGCCCAAGACGAGGCAAGCATAGCCGCGGTCGTCAGCAGAAACGCAAAAGGACCTCGGCCTTAGGCCGAGGTCCCCGGTCACGCTGCCTTCTGGGGTGGATGACGGGAGTCGAACCCGCAACCACTGGATCCACAGTCCAGTGCTCTGACCTATTGAGCTACATCCACCTCGTTCCAAGCAAAGTATAGCACACCCTCGGGAAAACGGCAAATCGGCGCGCTGCCTCGCGGCCCTCCTCCGTGCTGGCTGCCTGAGGATGGACGCCCACGGGAGCAGGCCCTGGGCCCGCCACATGGGCGAGGGGTTCCATGTGGGTTCCCCGATTTGACCGCGGACGCCGCCTTTGCTACAATTGAAACGTCACTTGCCCCCATCGTCTAGTGGACTAGGACACGGCCCTTTCAAGGCCGCGACCGGGATTCGAATTCCCGTGGGGGCACACGGAAGGCCCCGGCTGCCCCGCCGGGGCCTTCTTGATGCCCGCCCTGCTGCCTGCCCCCCATCACCTGGTCCCAGGGTGTTGGTCCGCCACCCCGCTGCTTTTGGCCGGAGCGCCCGCTGGGGGTATAATGAAAGGCTCGGTGGGGACGTCCGCCCCACCTCTGGCCCCCAGAGGGGCGCGTCGGCACGGAGGGCGCTTTGGCCAAGAGGGAGTTCGCCCCAGAACGGGAATACCCCTACGATCGGTCGGGACCGGTCCGCTGGATCGTCTCCCACGTCCTCCGCTACCCGCTGTTCCTCCTGGGGGCCTTCCTGGGGGCGGTGTTGGACAACCTGGGCTACAGTTACAGCCAGGTGCTCATCGGAGAGGCGTTTGACCTGATCCGCACCTCGGGCTGGCCCCTGGCGGCGCTGACGCGCCTCGCTCTGCTGGTCTTCGGCGCGGCGGCGGTGCAGGGCCTGGGGGGCCTCCTGCGCAACTACCCCCTGGAGTTCCTCGCCCAGCGGATTGAGCGGGACGCCCGGGACGAACTCTACGCCAACCTCCTGGGCAAGAGCCAGACCTTCCACGGCCGCCAGCGCATCGGCGACATCATGGCCCGCGCCACCAACGACGTCCACATGCTCAACCTCTTGCTCAACCCAGGGGTCATGCTCATCCTGGATTCCCTCCTGTGCATCATCGTCCCCCTGGCCCTCATCGCCCGCCTGGACGCCCGGCTGCTCCTCGTGCCGGCCCTCTTCCTGGCCCTCTTCGGCATCACCCTGTGGGACTACAACCGGCGCCTCAACCCGGTGAGCGCGGAGTTGCGGGACCAGTTCGGCACCCTGAACGCCGGCCTTGCAGAGGCCATCGGCGGGATTGAGGTGGTCAAGGCCAACGCCCAGGAAGCGTGGGAGAAGGCCGCCTTCACCCGTAACGCCCGCCTGTACCGCGACCTCTTCGTGCGGCAGGGGAAGATCCAGGCCCAGTACCTGCCATTGCTCGCCTTCAGCCTCTGCTGGGCGGCCGGCTTCCTGCACGCGCTCTGGATCTGGCGGTCTGGGGGCATCACCTTGGGGGAGGTTGTGGCCTTCCTCGGGCTGATGGGCGCGCTGCGCTATCCCACCTTCATCTCCAACTTCTCGTTCAACCAGGTGCAACTTGGCATCGCCAGCGCGGCGCGCATCCTGGAGGTCCTCAACACCGAGACGGAACTGGACGAGAACGAATCCGGCGTGGCCAGGCCCATCCGCGGCGAGGTGGTCTTTGAGAACGTCACCTTCGGCTACGAGCCGGGCAAGCCCGTCCTCAAAAACGTGAGTTTCACCGTCCGCCCGGGCGAGACGGTGGCCATCGTGGGGCAGACCGGCGCGGGCAAGACCACCCTCACCCGCCTCATCAACCGCATCTTTGACGTGGATGGAGGCCGCGTCCTAGTGGACGGCGTGGACGTGCGGGATTGGAGCCTGGAGTCGCTCCGTTCGCAGATCGCCACCATTGAGCAGGACATCTTCCTCTTCTCGCGCACCATCCGCGAGAACATCGCCTTCGGCTGCGCAGGGGCCACGCAGGAGGCCATTGAGCGGGCGGCGCGGGAAGCGCAGGCCCACGACTTCATCCTATCCTTCCACCAGGGGTACGACACCGAGGTCGGGGAGCGGGGGGTCACCCTCTCAGGCGGGCAGCGGCAGCGCATCGCCATCGCCCGCGCCTTCCTCACCAACCCCCGCATCCTTATCCTGGACGACAGCACGAGCGCCATAGACAGCGCCACCGAGGACCAGATCCAGCGGGCCATGCGGCGCATCAGCCGCGAGCGGACCACCTTCCTCATCACCCACCGCCTCAGCCAGATCCGCTGGGCCGACCGCATCCTGGTCCTACGCCGCGGGGAACTGGTGGACCAGGGCACCCACGAGGAACTGATGGCCCGCAGCCCGGACTACCGGCGCATCTTCGCCCGGTACGAGTAGGGGGCAAAGGGGGACCGCATGGGGTTCATCCTGGACGGCCTGGACACGGAAGCCTACGACCGCGCCTACAGCGACCGGGAACTGGTGGCCCGCATCGTCGGGTACTTCCGGCCGCACGGCCGCGCCATGCTCCTGGTGGCCGTGATGCTGGCCCTGAACACCCTCACCGGCGCGGGCGGCCCCATCCTCATCTCCAAAGCGCTGGACCTCCTGGCGCAGAGGCCTTCCACGGGGAGCATGCTCCTCCTCTCCACGGGGGTCCTGCTCCTGGGTGTCTCGGGCTGGCTCTTCAACTACATCCGCCAGTACTTCTCCGCCCGCGTCGTAGGCGACGTGGTCCTGGAACTCCGCCGCCAGGTGTTTGACCGGACCATAGACAACGACCTTTCGTTCTTTGACCAGAACCCCGCGGGCAAGATCGTCAGCCGGGTGACTTCCGACACGCAGGACTTCTCGGAGGTCGCCACCCTGACCATGAACCTCCTGAGCCAGGTGCT
>DAOTYM010000427.1:0-1649 GCA_034434775.1 Anaerolineae bacterium
TGGCCCGGGCCCGCTGCCGCACCCTGGCAGGAGGCACGGTGGCCATCTACGTGGCGGAGCGGGCCTGAGAATCAGGGGCGCGGGCGTCCCGGTCCGTTCGCCGGCGGGGAGGGCCTACCGCAGCGCGGCCTCAATGACCTTCTCAAAGTTGGCGAAGGGGTGCGCTCCGGAGAGGGGCGTCCCGTTGACCAGGAAGAACGGCGTGCCTCGTGCTCCCTTGTTGATGGCGTCCTGCACGTCTTGGGAAACGCGTGGGGCCGTTGTGTGCCCATCCAGACAGGCGTCAAACCGCGCCCGGTCCAGCCCCAGTTTACCCGCCAACTGCTTGAAGTAGAAGGTGGCATCGGCCTGCCCAGCCCACTGGCCCTGCTCCTCAAAGAGGCGGTCGTGCATGGGCCAGAACCTGCCCTGCTCCGCCGCGCACAGGGAGGCTTCGGCCGCGGGCTGGGCGTTGCGGTGCATGGGCAGGGGCAACTGCCGGAACACGTACCGCACCTTGCCAGTCGCAATGTACTTTTCCCGGATCTGGGGGAACGTCTCACGGACGTACAGGGCGCAGTACGGTCACTGGAAGTCCGAGAACTCCTCTATGAGGACGGGGGCACTCGGGTTGCCCATGTAAGGATACCCCTCCGGGGTGAGCCCCTCCTCCGGGCCTGCCGGCGCGCGGCTCCCGCCGCAACCGGCCAGGAGGAAGAGGAAGCCCACGAGGAGGAGCCATCCCACCCTCGCCTGCCATTCCCTTTGCACTGGCCGTCAACCCCCTTTCTGTCAGTACGCCGTGATCTCGCCCCCAGGGATCGTGCGGGGCCCTTTCCCCAGGTCCAAGGGGTGGTCCGTCCCCGGCTGGATATCGCCCTCCGGGGTATAGGGCCCGACGGTGGGCCAGTACCCCTTGCCCCCTTCGGCGCTGAACTCCATGCTGACGATGGCCTTGGGCATCTTGTAGCCGTATTTCCAGGGCACCAGAAGGCGCAGAGGTGCGCCGTACTCGTCGGGAAGGAGCGCCCCATCCAGTTCGTAGGCGAAGACGACCCCCTCCCGCGCCAGTTCTTCGGTGCTCAGGACCTCCCAGTAGGTGTCGGCACAGCGGAATTCCACGTACCTGGCCTCCGGGAGGGGGCGCACGATCTAGGCCAGGGCCTCGTAAGTGAACCCGCCCCACGTCCGCCGGGCCGACCAACACTCCACGCACTTGAGCCGGGCCTCGCGCGTGACCTTGGGCATCTCCGAGCGTATCTCCTCAAAGCGGAAGGTCCGGGGGCGCTCCACCAGGCCAGAGACCTCCAGCCGCCACTCCTCCCGGGTAGGAGGGTAGAAGGGCTGGAAGTAACGGACGTACATCCCCGGCACGTTGGCGTTGCCCAGGGGGCGCCGCGTCGGGGTAGGCGAGGGGATGGCACTGGGGGGCGGAGGCGACGCCACCTCCAGGGGGGCCTGGGGCGTGGAAGGGCTTCCCAGGGAGGGAGACGGCACCGGGGGCGCGCCGCAGGCGGCGGCCAGCCAGCCGAGGCCGGCTGCACCCACCATGCGCAGGAACCCGCGTCGCCCCAACCTCTTCATCCGAACCCCCTCTACGCCTTTCGGGCGAAGAACCCTTGCCCTGTTTGTTGACAACGATATGATACCACAACCAGCCGAGGGGGACA
>DAOTYM010000428.1:0-3334 GCA_034434775.1 Anaerolineae bacterium
GCAGGCCATCCTCCGTGCGTGCAACGCCCGCGTCCCGCAGGCCGGCATAGAGGGTCGCCGGCCGGTCCGGGTCCGCCAGGAGCGCCCGCACCATGCCCCCGGGCAGCCCAGTGCGCACCGCCTGCCAGAAGGTCCCCTGGTCCGTGGACCGGTAGACCCCGTTGTCGGTCCCTGCGTACCAGGCTCCGTCGGCCGTGGCCGCCAAGCGCCATACCGCGCTGCGGCCGAGGCCGCTATCCCGCCGGGCCCAGGGGCCGCCTTCCGTGCACCAGATCCCCTCCTTTCCTGCGGCCACGCAAAGGCCATCCCCGGCGGGGGAAAGGACCAGGAGGTCCCAGAGGCGGGTCCCCACGGGCCAGACGCCCAGGGACACCCACGAGGCCCCCTCGTCCTCGGTGCGCCACAGCCGGCCTTCGCCGCCCACGTAGAGATGCAGCGCCTCCCCGTGGGCCACGGCTGCCAGCAGGGAGGCGTCCTGCAGGCCAGGCGGCGGGGGGAGTTCCTGCCAGCGGCTCCCGCCGTTGATGGAGCGGAACAGGCGGCCGCCAGCCAGGACCACGAAGACGCGGCGCGCTTCCAACGGGTCCACGGCCAGGGCTGTCACCTCCCATTCTCCCCAGGGGCCACGGGGGAGGTCCAGGTTGGCCTCCCGCCAGGTCTGGCCTTCGTCCAGGGACCGGTACAGGCCCTGGTGCCGGACCGCGGCGTAGAAGATGGGGAACTCCCCGCCGCGCCCCAGGGCCAGGTGCGTCACAGGCAGGCCTGGGAGCCCGGCGCGCTGCCAGATGCCGGCCTCCTGCTGCCTGGCGAGGCTGGGGATGGCCAGCAGGGGGGCGAGGAAGAGGCCCCAGGCCACGAGGATCATCCCGATCCGTCTGCGCCACATGGCTGCACGGCCTCCGTGGGCCCTGGCCCGCCCTGGTCTACCTCGGGGCGTCGGTGTGGGCGGCTTGGGCGTTGGCGTGGGCGGCTTGGGCGTCGGGGTAGGCGGCGCAGGCGTGTCGGTGGGCGGCGGAGGCGTCGGCCTGGGCGGGACGGGCGTGTCGGTGGGCGGTGGAGGCAGTGTCTCGGTGGGCGAAGGGGGGTAGGTTGGCGTCGGCGGCACGTACCGCGGCGTGGGCGTGACCGTTGGGGTGTCGGTGGGCGTGGCCGTGGGCGTC
Source organism: Anaerolineae bacterium (assembly GCA_034434775.1). Taxonomy (GTDB): domain Bacteria; phylum Chloroflexota; class Anaerolineae; order DTPP01; family DTPP01; genus DAOTYM01. The sequence goes on from DAOTYM010000428.1 coordinate 1,161, forward strand.
GGCGTGGGTGTGGGCGGGTAGAGGATCAGGAGCACCTCCTGTTCCCGCTCCTGGGCCGGGGGACACTGGAGGTCCTCCCGAGCCAGGGCCTTGCGGTACTGCTCCAGGGCCGCGAGGAGGTCGTTCCGCTCCCGGGCCTGGTCGCCCAGGGCCACGTAGGAGGCGCACAGGATCTGGGCGGCGCGGCCGCCGGCGTAGTCCGGGCGGGCCTCCAGGACCTGCTGGATCTTGAGGATGGCCTGGCTCCACTCCTGGCGCTGGTAGGACGTGTACCCGGCCAGGTAGAGGTTGGCCAGGCGCTGCTCCTCGGCTGCCTGCTTGTTGCGGGGATGGATGCTGAGGGCCGCGCCGAACTGGCGGATGGCCTCCTTGATGCGCTCCACCGAGTCCCCTGAAGTGACGATGAGGGCCAGCCCCTGGTTCAAGTGGCAGACGAAGAGGTACTCCTCCACCACGTCGCTGCGGTAGGTGGCGTCCAGGGCGCGCAACTCCTCAAATTTGGCCGCGGCGTCCACCCAGTTCCCCTGGTCGTAGAGGGCTTTGGCCTCCGCATACAGGGCGGCCAGCCGCCTCTGGCGCTCCACCTCGGCCGCCAGGCTGGCCGCGTCCCGGTAGTTGGCGTCCAGGGCCAGGATGCGGCCCAGGCTTTCGGCTGCGGCGTCCCATTCCTCCTTGCTGATGTGGGCCTTGGCCTGGGCGTACAGGTCGGAGAGGGTCTTGAGGCGCTGCGCTCGCTCCAGTTCGGCCTGGGCCTCCGGGTTGCCCGGGGCGATGGCCAGCAACTGCTCAAAGACCTGGACCGCGCCGTCGTAGTCCCCCACCACCAGGAGGGCGCGGCCGCGGTTGAGGAGTTCGGCCCGCTCGTCCCTGCTGGCCCAGGAGATGCTCACGCCGGCCAGCCGCAGCCCCCCCAGCACGAGCAGCACCAACACCACCACCCCGGCAGCCAGCCAGGGGGGCGAGAGGAACCGCCGGATGCCCCTGCGGGCCTCGGGCAGGGGAGGCGTGGGGGCCTTCTCCCGGCCTTCCTCTGGTCCCTCAGGGCGCAGGCGCGGCGCACCCTCCGCCGCCTCCGCCGTCTGCAACTGCATGAAGAGTTTCAGTTCTTCCAGGAGCGCGTCAATGCCGGGGCGGCCCGGGTCCACCTCTTTCAAGCGGAGGAAAGCCGCCTGGGCCTCCGCCCAACGGCGGGCCATGTAGTGGGCCATGCCCTCGCGGTACAGTTCGTCGGGGTCCGGCCCCTCCCGCGGGGGGAGCGCCGCCGGGGTCGCGGGCTCTTCTTGCTCAGCCGAAGGCTTCTCTGGCCGCGCCTTTGCCCGCGGCCGCCGGGCCGGCGTCAACTGGGTCCGCCGGTAGGCCAGGTACCGCGGGCAGAAGGGGTACTCCACGCTCAGGCAGAACCGCGCCTGGTGGTCCAGGCCAATGGGCACCGCCTCGGGGCGCAGCCGGCTCAGGAGGGGCCGCTCTGCGTCCACCTGCACGGCGTAGCAGGCGTTGGAAGCCGAGGGCGTCTCGGCGTGCTGTTCAGGGTCGTCCTGCAGGCCCAGGTATGGACAGGGCATGGCTCTTCCTCATGTGCACCCCGGCGCAGAACGCGCCAGAGGCGTGACCAACCTCACCCCCTATCCTCTCCCCTCTCCGCTTGCGGTGGGGTGAGGGGATAGGGAGAGGTCACCGCACCCCGGGACCTCTCTCCGGGGGCAGGGCTTCGGGCTCCTTCGCCGCCAGGCTCTGGCCGCCGGTGAAGGTGCGTCCGGCCAGGGGCAGGTGCACCGTGTTGATGTTGACCACCCGCACGTCGTCCACGCAGGTCCACGTGTTGAAGAAGTGGTCCTGCCGGTTCCAGTTGGAAAGTTCCACGATGATGGTCTGTCCGGCGTAGGGCCGCAGGTTCACGATGGCCCGCCTCCACCCCAGGTCCACCACCGGCATGCCCGGGCCCACGAGGGTTGGATCCCGGTTGCCATCCTGGAGGGCCAGGGTCAGGGTGACGCCGCTTGAGTCCGTCAACAGGACCTCAAACGAGTCGTAATACTTCTGGAACCGTTCGCTCCAGACCACGTCGTAGGTCCATATATGATACCACAAAGTGAGCGCGGGCGCATCTACCAGGTCGGCCGAGGGCACGACGATAGCCTGCTTGATCTTGGCCGCGCCGATGGGGACCGTGCCCG
>DAOTYM010000429.1:0-9697 GCA_034434775.1 Anaerolineae bacterium
TCCCCAGGCCGATGAGGAGGGCATCCACGGTCCGTACGCTCATGCGATCCTCCTTGTGGGCAGAAGAGGTTTCTCGTGGTCCGGTGCGCATTCTAACACAGGGGGCCCCTTTTGGCAACGCGCCGCCTGCGGCGGCACCCCCCTAGTACTACGCCACGGTGGTTCTTGATTGAGTAGGGGCGCACGGCCGTGCGCCCCTACCCAGGATTACACATCGTCAAGAGCCACTGTGGCGCAGTACTAGGGGCGAGCCATAAATTGCCCTTACAGCCCCCTTGCCCCCTCTGCAGGTGGAGAGGGCAAGGGGGTTTGGGGGCTGGGGTAAGGTTCGTAGGGGCAATTCACGAATGGCCCTTACGGACCTTGCCCTCGCTTCCTGCGGCGGCACCCTCTGCCCTCCCCGCGGCGGGGAGGGCGGGGGGATAGGAGGGGGCAGGGACCCCTAAACGGAGCGCAGGATCTCCATGAGCCAGCGGCCGGCCTCCGTGGGCTGGCCGCCCCGCACCAGGACCACGCCTCCAGCCACCAAGTCCGCCTCCGTGCCGGTGAGGAGGGCACGCCCCAGGGGGGAGTCGCGCAGGGTGCGCAGGTCCTCGGCGTAGGGGTCGGTGGTGAGGTGCTCGGCCACCACCCGGCCGGAATCCAGGATGAGGATGCGGTCGGTCTGGCGCGCCACGTTGGGGTCGTGGGTCACCACGATGAAGGTGGTGCCCAGTTCGTGGTTCAGGCGGTGCATCAGGGAGATGATCTCCCGGGACCGCTCCGAGTCCAGTTCTCCCGTGGGCTCGTCGGCGAGGACGATGGCCGGCTCGTTGGCCAGGGCCCGGGCGATGGCCACCCGCTGCCTCTCGCCCCCAGAGAGCATGTTGGGGAGGTGCCTCTCCCGTCCTGCCAGGCCCACCAGTTCCAGGAGTTCCCGGGCCCTCTTGCGGCGGGCGCGGGGGCCCATCCGGGCCTCGTAGAGGGGGACCTCCACGTTCTCCTCGGCGGTCAGGGTGGGGATGAGGTTGTGCAACTGGAAGACGAACCCCACCGTCTGGGCGCGGAAGTGGTCCAGGTTGCGCACGGTGGCCAGGTCCTGCCCGTTGACGATGACCTGGCCGCTGGTGGGCCGGTCCAGGGCCCCCAGGAGGTGGAGGAGGGTGGACTTGCCGCTGCCCGAAGGCCCCATGACGGACACCATCTCGCCTCGGCGCACCTGGATGCTCACGCCATCCAGGGCGCGCACCTCCACGCCGTCGCCGTAGACCTTGACCAGGTCCCGCGTCTCCACGATGATGTCGCCGTTCGCCTTCACCGGAGCCTCCTCACTTCTGCTCCACCAGGATGTCCACAAAGGCGGTCATGCCCCAGCGCAGGGCGGGGTCCTGCTCCTCCAGTTCAATGGTCACGGTGTAGTTGACCCCGCCGCCCTGCCCACTGGCCATGGGCGCGATCCGCACCACGCGGCCCCGCAGGCTCTTTGCTGGGAGGGCATCAAAGGTGAGGGTGACCTCCTGCCCGACCCGCACCCGCGCCACATCCACCTCGTTGAGGTCGGTGGTCTCCACCTGCAGGTGGCTCAGGTCGCCCACGGTGACGACCGGCGTGCCAGCCACGGCGAACTCTCCCCGCCGGATGGCGACGGCCGTCACCGTGCCCTGGATGGGAGAACGCAACTCCGCCTGGGCGAGGGTGGCCTGGGCAGCCTGAAGGGCGGCCCTGGCCTGGTCCACAGCGGCCTGGGCTTCGGCCCGCTGCGTTTCGGTGGGGCTGGCCGCCAGGAGGGCGCGCCGCGCCTCGGCCTGGGCCAGGAGCGCCTTCGCGCCTTCCCGCGCCGCCTCGGCCTGGGCCACCTGGGCCTGGGCCAGGGCGAGTTGGGCCTTGGCCCCCTCCAGGCTTGCCTGGGCCGCGGCGACGCCGGCTTTGGCCGCATCCCGCTCCGCCTGGGTGGCTCCCCGGAGCAGGGCCTCGTACCGCGCCTTGGCCGCCTGGTAGGCCAAGGTGGCCTGCTCCAGGGCCAACGCCTCCGGCAACATGCCAGCGTAGGGCTGGTCCTTCACCCGGTCGTAGGCTGCCTGAGCCTGGCGCACCCTGGCCTCGGCCCCCTTCATCTCGGCCTCGGCTGCCGCCACCTCCTCGGGGAAGGGCCTTTCCTCCAGTTGGCGCACCGCGGCCTGGGCCTGCGCCAGGGCGGCTTCGGCGGCGGCCACAGCGGCCTGGGCGGCGGCCTGCTGGGCGCGGGCAGCCTCCACCGCGGCTTCGGCCCGAGCGACATCTGCCTGGGCCGCGGCCACGGCGGCATCGGCGGCTGCCAGGTCCTCGGGGCGGGGCCCTGCTGCAAGTTGCCCGAGCCGCGCCTCGGCTGCCGCGAGCGCCGCCTCGGCCTGGGCCACCTGGGCCCTGAGGGCGGCCTTCTCCAGGCTGGCCAGGACCTGGCCGGGCTGCACCTCGTCGCCCACGGCCACGGCCAAGGTCTCCACCGGGCCGCTCAGGGGGAAGGCCAGGGCCGCCCAGCGCGCGGGAACCACCACGCCGGTGGCCGAGGCTACCTGGGCCCGGGGCACTTCTGCCAGGGGTTCCGCAGTGGTGCGGGCCTGAGGCGAGGTGACAGGGGCCACGCACCCCGCGCACAGGCCGAGGACCAGCACAGCCAAGAGGGCTATCCAGAGCGCCTTGTGTGCCATGTTCTCCTCCTCTATGCAGGCGATGATGCTACTCGTACCGCAACGCTTCCGCCGGCCGCAGGCGGGTGGCCCGCCAGGCCGGGTACAGCCCTCCGACCGCACCCGCGCCGAGGGCCACCGTCACCGCGGTGAGGAACAAGTCCAGGTCGTAGCGGGCCCCGATGAACCCCTTGACCAGGGGGATCTGGTTCAGCCCCCAGACCATGCCCATGCCCAGGGGGATGCCCACCACCGCGCCGGCCAGGCCCAGGGCCAGCGCCTCCCGCAGGATCGTCCCCAGCACCCGGCGGCGCGACCACCCCAGCGCCCGCAGGACGCCGATCTCCCGCGTCCGCTCCAGCACGCTCATGAGCATGGTGTTCAACATGCCCACTGCACCGATGAGGACGGCCAGGAAGGCGATCTGCCCCACCATCTGCTGGCCCTGCTGCATATCGGGCATGTTCTCCACGAACTCCGAGGTCAGGGAGACCCGGATCTCCGGGAAGCGCGCGTTCAGGTCGTCCCGCACAGCCTCGGCGCGGGAGGGGTCCCGCAGTTTGATCAAGTACCAGGTGACCTGGCGGGGTTTATCGGCCAGCATCTGGGCATCCCGCAGGGGGACGACCACGGAGTTATCCTCCCAACTGATGCCTGTCTCGTAGATGCCCACGACGCGGAAGGCGCTCTGGAGGAGGCGCAAGGTGTCGCCCACCTTGAGGCCCAGGGTTTCGGCCAGTTGCCGCCCCACGATGGCCTGCCGCGAGGCGGAGAGGGGCTCGCCCTCCACGATGCGGAGGTGGCGGATGGCGAACTCCTGGGGGTGGTAGCCGAAGACTACAATGAGGGGCACCCTGTCGCTGCTGGCCGCGGCGAAGACCATGCCGGCCACGGCCTCCACCTCGGGCAGGGCGGCGATGCGGGCCCCCACCCGCTGGTCAATGGAACTGTAACTGGTGTCGGAGACCCCCGCTTCAATGGCTGCCAGTTCCGCCTGGTCGGCAGTGAGGGTGTTCGTGAGGATGTCGGCCGTGGCGCGCATGATGCCGCCCAGGGCCACGATGGCAGCGATGCTCATGCCGATCCCCAGGAGGGTGAGGGCGGTGCGGGTGCGTCGCCGCCAGAGGTTGCGGACCGTCATCCCACCGGGGATGGCGCGCGGCACGCGCACGTCCCCGCCCCCCTCGTAGCGGAGGGCCTCCAGGGGCACCAGGCGGCTGGCCCACCAGGCCGGGTACAGGCCCCCCACCAGCCCCAGGACACCCACGGTGATCCCAGCCCGGATGAAGAGGTCCGGCGAGAACCGCGCTCCCATGGCGCCGAAGTAACTCAGTCCCCCGCGCAGGAGGAGCACCGAGACAACCCCCAGGACGAGGCCGGCCAGGCCCCCGAGAGCCGCGAGGACCAGCGATTCGCCCAGGATGAGGCGCAGGACGCGCGAGCGCCGCCACCCCAGCGAGCGCAGGAGGCCGATCTCCTGGGTCCGCTCAAAGACGGACATGAAGAGGGTGTTGGTCATCCCCACGCCGCCGATGAGGACGGCGAGGAAGGCGATGCCCCAGGCGAAGGCCTCCATGGTCTGGACCATCATCTGGCGGTCGGCGAAGTCCGTGGTCTTGGTGAGCACGAGGTCGGGGAACTGGCGTTCCACCCGCGCCCTGAGGCGCACCTCGTCCCCGGGGGAGCGCAGCCGGATGTAGAGGAGGCCCAGGGAGCGGGGCCGGTGGAGGAGGCTCTGGGCCTCCTGCAGGGGGATGACGGCGCCCGCTTCCTCAAACGCGTCCCCTGTCTCGTAGATGCCTACGACGCGGAAAACCCCGCCGGTCACCCGGAGGGTGTCGCCCACCTTCTTGTCCAGGGCATCTGCCGCGCCGCGGCCCAGGATGAGGGGCTTGCCGTGCCCGTGGCGTGCCTCGCGCAGGCTCTGGCCTTCCACCATGCGGAAGTGCTCCACGGCGAACCCCTCGGGGTCGTAGCCGAAGAGGAAGAAGTAGGGCGCTTTCTCGGCCTGGACGTTGCCCATGACCATGCCGTCCACGGCCGCCACTTCGGGCCAGGTACGCAGTTGGTCTGCCACGCCCTCGTCCACCCCGCTCAGGGTGATGTCCACGGCTCCCTTCTTGGTGAGGACGAGGTCGGCTTTGCTGCCCTTGGCGATGGCCCCGTAGCCGGCACGCATGCTGTCGGCCATGGCCCCCAGGGCGACGATGGCCGCCACGCCGATGGCGATGCCGACGATGGTCAGGATGGTGCGGCCCTTGCGACGGAAGAGGTTCTTGAAGACCATGTTGCCTCCGGCATAGGGATCTACCACAGAGGACACAGAGAGCACAGAGAAGGTCTGAATTTTTTGGCCCTTTTGCCCTCTGAGTTCTCCGTGGCCTCTGGGCCCTCTGTGATTTCTTCCAATCCTCGCGAGCACGGTGTCCCTGGCCGGTGAGGGCAGTGGACGGGGCCTCCTCCGGCCAAGGGTGCCTCACAAACTGGAGGGTGTCCTCTCAGCAGTGGGCGTGTGGCTTTCCAGCGCCCGGGCGAAGAGTTCGCGATCCTCCTCCCGGATGACCTCCAGCGCCCTCTCGCCCAAGAGCGCCAGGATGCGCGGCAGGTAGAGGTCGGTGCGCAGGTGGTGCTCGGCGATGAAGACCAGGAGCGGGCTGCTGGTCCACGAGGCGCGCGCTTCGGGAGCCCCCAAGTCCTCGGCGATGAGGGCTTCCTCCCCATCCACGACCAGGATGAGCCCCAGCATCTCCGCCCGTGGGAGGCCAGCGCTCTGGGCGGGCGCGCAGACTGCCTGCACGCCGGGGAAGTCCAGGGCCTGGGGCGAGTAGAGCACCACCTGCACGCCTCGGGACACGGCATCGGCCAGGTCGGTCCGCAGTTCCTCGCAGGTCTCGGGCAGGAGCGCCAGGTAGGCGCGCTCTCGGGCCTGCGCGAGCATCTCCCGGGCCTTGGCGATGATGGTGTCGTGGCCCTTCAGGTTCCAGACGTATTCGTACAGTTCGGCCGCCGTGGAGAGGCTCGTCAGGTCTTCCTCCAGAGAGGCGATCAGTCCCTCGTGTTCGCGGCGCAGTTTCTGCAGGAACTCCCGGGCTGGCACCGGCGCGTAGCGGATGCCGTCGGAGGTGCGCAGGGTCATGGCTGCGCCGCGCGCTGTCAGTTTGCCCAGCACCTCGTAGATCATGGAGCGGGGGACGCCCGAGATCTTGGACAGTTCATACCCGGTGGCCGGGCTCTTGCGCAGCAAGGCCACGTAGGCCTTGGCCTCGTACTCCGAGAACCCGAGTTTGACCAACCTGTCCACAGGGTCTTCGGCCATACCCTCTCGCCCGCGGAACCGCTCCTCTGCTCCTGGGGCTCACCCCTCCCCGGCGTGGTTGGGGCTCAGGGTCCAGCCCTCGGCCGCGCCGGGGCTTGTGGCCAGGCTTTCCTGGTAGAGGCGGTACGCGTCGCCCACCGTCTCAATCTGCCAGGCCGACTCCAGGGGGATCTCCACCCCTTGCTCCTCCAGGTGCAGGAGCATCTCCACCATGCGGATGGAATCCACCATGAGGTCGTAGAAACTGGCGTCCTCCGTGAGGTCTTCCTTGTTCAGTTGGAGTTCCCGGGCCATGAGGTCTCGGAACTCCTCAAAGGACAGAGGGTGCTCAAGTTTCGGTGCCATCCCTCTCCCTCCTTGGTCCAAGGTCCTCGGACCGGGCCATCCGGCGCTGGATCTTTAGGCGTTGTGCTCCTAACTACTATCAGTATACCAAGTTCTGACGCCGTTGTCAAGAGGGTGAGCGACCTCAAACAGGGTTGACTCGTTTTTACAATTTACAAAGGGAAGACCTTAACGGCTCTTCCGGACGCTAGATGGCACGCCAGGAGGCGTGCCCTACGGTCTGTCACACCGGAAGGCTGTCAGAGTTCTGTAAGAATGAGTCATCCCTGCGACCTCAACTTGCCGGCCACACAGGCGGCAGGCATAGAGGGGCGGTGCGTGGACCGCGCCTACCATTTTCTACCACCGATTCAAATCGGGGCTCAAAACCTGGCGTCGGCCTACGCCGACGCGGCCGTGCAGGGGGGATGACCTGTAGGAACAAGGCGTGCCTTGCCCCTACGGCCCTCACCCACCCCTGGCCTTCGGCCTCCCCCTCCCTCTCCATCCGCGGATGGAGAGGGAGGGGGTTGGGGGGTAGGTGAGGTCTGTAGGGGCGACTCACGAATCGCCCCCTCCAGGCTCTACCAGGGGCGAGGGGTCTACGCGCCCTGCCGCGCCTTGCGCACCCAGGGCAGGGGGATGACGCAGATGAAGCGCAGCACCCCATCGCCGTCGTTCACGTACTGGTGCTGCGCATCCGGCGGCACGAAGACCACATCCCCGGCCTTCACCCGGTGGACCTCTTCGCCGTACCGCACGTAGCCGGTCCCCTCCAGGATGTAGTTCCCGTGCTCCTGCCAGTGGGTGTGGTAGGGCGTGGCTGAGCCAGGTTGTACCTCAATGATGCGCATGGCGAAGGTCGGCGCATCGTCCAGGTGCTCGTCAATCACCCAGCGGATGGTCACGCCAGGCGCGCCCTCAAACGGCTCGGCCTCCACTTCCCGGTAGTCCTGCACTTTGAACACGGTGTCCTCTCCTTTTCAACAGGCTCCTCGGGGCCTGGACGTCCTCAGCACCCTTCCGGGGGTTCCTTGTCCAGCAACGCGGCCACCGTCCGCATCCCCTGGGGGAAGAGGCGGTGCGCCTCTTCCCGGCCGAAGTGGCGGTACAGGAAGCGGATGGTGGGCAGCATCTCCGCCTCAGCGTAGTAGGCCAGGACCTTCTCCAACGCCTCCCAGTGGCGCGGCGTGAGGTCCAGGCCCATCTCTCGGGCCCGTTGCGCGATCTCGGCCCGCAAAGCCTCGTCCATTGATGCCCTCCTTGCGCACTATTGTGCCTCGGTCCCAGCCCGGCCGCGCGCCCCCAGGACCTCCTGATACAGGGCCAGCACCCGGTCCACCAGGACCTGCACGTCAAACTCCTGCGCCCACCGGCACGCCGCCTCACCCAGGCGCTGGCGCAGGGCCTCGTCCCCCAGGAGGTGCTGGATGGCGGCGCGCAGCGCCTCGGGGTCCCCTGGGGGGACCACCCACCCCGTCTCCCCGTGGCGGTTGACCCAGGACGTGCCCGTCCCCAACTCCGTGGAGACGACGGGGCGTCCGCTGGCCATCGCCTCCAGGAGGACCGCACCGAAGGCCTCGCTCCGCTGGTCCGCCGGCAGGACGAAGAGGTCGCATGCGTGGTAGTAGGCCGGCAGGTCCTCCTCCGGCACCTCGCCAACGAAGTAGACCCGGTCGCCGAGCCCCAGGGCCTGAGACTCGGCCTCCCACGTCCCCCGCATGGGCCCTTCGCCCACGACGATCAGACGCACCCCTGGCAGGCCCTGCAGGGCCTGCAGGAGGTGGGAAAGCCCTTTGTAGTACCGCAGGCGTCCCACGAAGAGCAGGAGCGGCCCTCCGAAGCGCGCCCGCAGGGCCTGGACGGCCTCCGGGTCGGCGTGCTGGAACTGGCGCACGTCAATCCCCAGGGGGATGACGCGGCAGCGGTCGGCCACCTCCCGGAGGTAGGGCGAGGAGGCCACGTAGTGGGGGCTGGTGGCGATGATGCGGTCGGCGCGGCGCAGGACCTGCCGCAGGAACGGCCGGTAGAGCCGCAGCCACCCCTGTTGGCGGACCACATCGCTGTGGTAGGTGATGACGGTGGGGCGTCCCCGTCCCAGGAGGAGGTGCGCCATCTCCCCCAGGGGGTAGGGGAAGTGCAGGTGGGTGATGTCCGGCCGGAGGCGCGCCAGGTAGACCAGGAGCGATAGGCTGATGGGGGTGGAGGAGAGGGTCGCGGCGCGCCCGGCCTTGATGACCCGGACGCCTCCCCGGTCCTCCACCGTGGTGCGCGGGGTCAGGCTGGTGACCAGGACGGCCACCCTGTGCCCCCGGGCGGCCTCGCCCTCGGCCAGGAGGCGGATGTGGTTCTCTATGCCCCCGAGGACGGGGTAGTAATCCTTGTAGACGTGCAGGATGCGCATGGCCTGCTACCGCCGCAGGGCCCGCGGCTTGCAGAGGACCTCCCGGATCTCCAGGTCAAAGAAGTCCTGGGCGTTGGCCGGCAGGACCACGGCCGCGGTATCGGCACCTCGCCCGGTGCCGGCCACGGCCACCACCTCCTCGTCGGTGCGCACCAGGCCGGCATCGGCAGCCATGACGGCGATCTCGGCGATGACCTTGAGCCCCTCGCCGAAGGTCCGCAGGGCATAGGCGATGATCTCATCCAACTGGTACGTGCCCAGTTTGCGGCGCACGGCGCGGTTCACGCCGCCGAAGGCGTGCTGGCAGGTGAGGACCGTGCCCCCCGCGGCCTCAATGGCCTGGCGGTGCTCCGGCTGGAACTCCTGGGTGTTCGGCTCTCGGAAGCCGTGGGAGTGGCTCACCACCACCAGGCGGATGCCGCTCCCGGCGAACAGGCGCGCCGCCTCCGCACCCGTAGCACCGCTCGTGGAGGCCACCAGCGCCGTGCGCAGCCCCAGCGCCTTGGCGCGCTCCAGGGCCACCCGCAGGGTTGCCGCAGTATTGGCCGGCCCGGGCCGGTCAAAGTAGAGGCAAGGGACCATCTGCTCCGACATGTGGTTTACGCACCTCCTGTTGATGAAATGGGCATGCCTTGCACCCCGACCGTGGGGCGCACCTCGCAGGGCGCTGCCCTTGGCTTACCCCCGCCCGGTGGTGGCTGCAGAGTGCCGCCCTCAGCGACCTGTTTCCCCCATCCCCAGGGCCAGGCGGCGCAGGTCCTCGGCCCGCACCTCCCGCAGGCTGGCCACCACCCGGTGCGCGGCGGCCAACTCGTGGGCCGGCCGCGTGGTGGTGAGGGCCACGCAGCGCATTCCCGCGGCCAGGGCTGCCTGCACCCCGGCCACGGCATCCTCCAGCACCACGCACCGCGCTGGCGGCACGCCCAGCCGCTCCGCCGCCACGAGGAAGACCTCCGGCGCGGGCTTCCCCTCCCTCACATCCTCGGCCGCGACCAGGGCACCGAAGAA